>JBAXKN010000019.1:0-12653 GCA_037135295.1 Candidatus Saccharimonadota bacterium | reverse complement strand
GTTCAGGGGTTGTTATAATTCGCTATCTTACACCTATCTATTAAACATAAGCTTTATGGTGGGCTCAGCTGTAACGAAATGGAACCAGATTCGTGTTGAACTGTGGTAGATATGAAGGAAATAGTATTCTTCGTTCAAAATAGTCAGATGTTGTGAATAAGTAGCAAGTTTAAAACCAAGCTTGTAGTTATCATTAAAAACTGATTAAATAAGCACAACTTATATCATTTACGAAAGGGCATCTCGTGAAGCAACAAAAACAATCTGGATTCGCACATTTAGTAATTATAATAGTACTAGCCGTGGCCTTAGTGGGAACATTAGGGTTTGTGTTTTATCAGAACGTTATTCAGAAGAAAGATAATGTGGTAAAAACAGATGGTTCGTCAAAAGATGCAGATAAGAACAATAAATCATCTGACGATGATAATGATGCGGTCGTAGACCCGAATAAGGGTTATTTAGTATTGGATGATTGGGGAGTGAAATTTAAGTCGCCGTCGAATCTCGGTGACAATCAGATAACTTACCGTAAGGACACAATGGAATATTGGGGTGAGTATTATGGTTTTTCAACTAAAAGGCTTGATGCTTTGAGCCAAACTTCTGCTGTTGAACTTTATCGTCTCACAGACCCTATCGGAGAAGCTCCAAGCGCACCATCGCTAGCAGGTGTATTCGGTGGCTACTACTACTACATAAGGAAGCCGCAACAGAATCCATACTACGGTAGTGGCAACAATGCTAATGCTGAAATATTTGATACTGACAGCCAAATTATAATCAAGATGCTAGAATCAGTTGAAAACAAATAACAGCGCAAAACGCTGTTTTGGAATGGGACACGGCCGGTTTAATCAATAAATAGTCCTAACAAATAATTGGACCGAGGCATTGGCCTCTGTCTTTTATTATTTAAGCATAAGCTCTATGGTGGGCTCGGTTGTGACGAAATGGAACCAGATTCGGGGTGAACTGGTAGAGATGAAGGGGATAGTATTGATGTTCAAAATAGTAAGTTGCTATAGATATTGGCAAGTTTAAAATCATCTATTTTATTTATGATATGATTAATTTATGATAACACCTAGTGTAAATATAAAATATTCTAGAGTATACGATAATAGATTTAGAACTCAAAATGACTATCCCGATAAAGATGACGTATGTAGTTTTTTAGATTATTTTAGAAAATCTTGGATTAAAAAAGAAAAAGAAATACTTGAGACTATTTCGAAAGTTTCTAATTTGGAATGGAATGAAAATAATATTGATATTTATATTGTTGGGAAAACAATGCCTTTTTCTGATCCATTAACAATTGAAATGACATCCGAAATTGATGAAGCGATAGACGTAACGACTCATGAACTTATCCATCGTATTTGGACATACGATGATTCAGGCAAAAAAGCATACGAGTATTTTGCTGATAAATATAAAAAAGAAGATAAATCTACAATTGTGCACGTGCCAGTTATCGCACTACATATAGAAGTGATGAAAGAAATCTTCTCCAAGGAAAGAATTAATGAATCTATTAAAAGAATGAACAAGATTGAAGGTTTTAAACATATTATTAAAATTATTGAGTTAGAAGGTAGTGATAAGATCGTTGAAGAATTTACACTTGAACTGATAAATTATAAAACCTAATTTAAAATAAGAGGTCTTATCGAATTCCTTTTATAACGCTTATACTTGGTGGGGGTGGTTGGAATTGAACCAACTACCAAGTGGTTATGCTTCTCACTATTACTTTCGTAACTTCTTTCGAATTTGTGAGCTGGACTATCCCTTCATCCCTGATAATCAGTAGGATGTCTGCCGTCTAGTCTCTACACCTTCCTGTCGTGATGACAGGCTTGGCTCGGGATTATCAATTCGTTTTCGAATGAAGACTTCCCCGAATTTGACAGAATATCATCTGAAAATTACTTCTCAGATAGCCCTGTAAGGCCATTCTTGCCATGTCAAATGACGTGGTTTAGAATGAACTTCTTAAGCCGCCTGCTCTAACCGGTGAGCTACACCCCCGTTTGGTCCTAAGACTATAGATATTATAGCCTATTACACGCTGTTGGGCTATAATAAATTAAGGTTAATATGAAAAAAATAAACATACGTCGCATATATTATCGTTTCAAGAAAGATTATTTCACTTTAAACAACGCAGTGATTCTGGTCGCTTTTATTATTGCTGGTAATTGGGTTTGGGGATCATTAATTGTTATGCAAAAAAATTATACGCTTCAAAAAGAGTTAGATGATAAATCACGCCAACTAATAGTTGCACAACTTGATAACGAAAACGCAAAACTAGAACAACGTTTTTATAAAACTGATGAATACAAGGAGTTGGCTGTTAGAAAGTATTTAACCTTAGCAACACCAGGTGAAAGTCTTTTGATTTTGCCGCAAAACTCAGAAGCGGTCAAAGAGGCTGATAAAGCTAGTTTAACAACAGCATCAATTAAAGTAGAGCCGATTAGTAATTTTGGACAGTGGATGAATTTCTTGTTCGGTGGGAATAGCAAAAGAATTTCTCAATAATTTTATATATCATGAGCTTGCAAAAGTTTTTTATATCTGTTAATCTGATATGTGCATCGCGGGGTGGAGCAGTGGTTAGCTCGGATGGCTCATAACCATCAGGTCGCAGGTTCGAATCCTGCCCCCGCAACCAAGACGATACGATCACAGTAGTGGTCGTTTTTTCTTTATAATTAATTTGAATATCTAAAATAAAGGTATACAATGAAAATAGTATAAAGATAATAGAAAGTTGGGAGTTATGGACACAACAGAGTATCTAAAATCAGCTAAAGCCTACATTATTTTTGAAGGCGTTCTAGCAGTATTGCTTGGTATGGCAATACTATTAGTTCCAGATCTATCAGTGATCACAATATTACTATTTATTGGTTATTATGGAATCATTCATGGTTTGATTCTTGTGGCTATGGGCTTTTTCGCCCAAAGAGACAAAGGTCATAGGGGATTAAGTGTTGCACTTGGTGCCGTGTCAATTCTATTTGGTCTTGTAGTTTTGAATATGCCAGTCGTATATGTTGCATTCAACCTATATCTAATTGCTGCAATGATTGGTATTGAGGGTATTTATTATATAATTCATAGCTTTAATCCAAAAGACAGCAAGGGCCATGATGTGATGATGTTCATCGCAGGTTTACTAGCAGTATTGTTCGCACTTTGGGTTGTATTCAACCCACTTGCAAGTGTAGTATTGTTAGTATTCATTCTAGCATTGACGTTAATCATCTCTGGTGCATTAACGATTGCTGCTGGTTCAACAATCGAAACAAAATAATAAAAAGTTTCTAATACCTAAAAAACCCAATCATTGATTGGGTTTTTTAAATGTTAATTAGATATTGCTTGAGCTTATATATTAGTGTTATATTTTAAATATATGAATAATTATAAATCAGCCTTTACAATCATAGAACTACTAGTAGTGATAGTTGTTATTGGTATATTAGCGGCCATTACTATCATTTCTTATACTGGCATATCTAAGAAGGCAACTGAGGTTTCATTGCAGTCAGATCTTTCTGGTGCCTCCACAAAATTAAAATTATATCAAGCCGAAAATGGGTCTTTTCCAACCGAAAATAATTGCAGTGTTATACCTGCGGTACCACCAAAAATATGCCTTCAATCTAGTCCAGGTAACACTTTTGATTATATTCCTGAAAGTAGTGGAAACCCCCAATCTTTTACCTTAAACTCCATTAACGATACTATTAGGTATCAAATTACAGACGCAACATCACCCGTGCCTTATCCTTTTTGGATATCTGGTATTGCCGGAACTGTGCTGGAAAACAAATTTGTTTATTATCAAAACTCACCTGCAGGTATAGGTTCGGACCCTTATTTTAAATGGGCTAATGCGGTTTCTGCATGTACGGCAATAGGTGGGAGGTTACCTACAATTACCGAACTTCAAGCGATTGCTAATGGAAAGGTTAGTTATGGAAATAATTTTTATATATCTAACACTGCTACTTATTGGTCGTCAACCCAACTTGACTCCAATAATGCGTGGCGTTTGATATTTTGGATAAATATTTACGGACAATATAGTTCAACCACTACTGACACTATTGGCAAAACTTTCAACCTAGATGCTGCACGTTGCGTAAAAGGTTAATATAATCAGCTTAATTTTGACGCCGCTACCCTAACCGCCTCGCTCCAACTTAGGAAAGCATGTGGGGTACTCGCCAGGTCACTGGCTGTTAACTTGTATTTTATTGCTAATACTAGTTCGTGAATTATTTCAGCAGCGTGTGGCGCAACAACAGATGCTCCAATAACTGTACCTTTTTTATCAGTAATAATTTTTACAAATCCATCACGGAAATCTGAAGTATTACTGCGAGCAACTATGCTTAGTGGGGCAATTGCTTTATTGATAGGCAAGTCACGCTTTAAACAATCATCTTCAGATAGACCAACCGTTGCGACGCCAGGGTTAGTAAATATAATATTTGGTGTTGCAGAGTAGTCAGGTGAAATTTTATCTCTGTGGAATATATTGTTTGCAACTATTTGGCTTTCAATAAGGGCAGTATGTGTATGGCTGTTATTACCAAGAACTTCACCAGCTGCATAGATATGTTTAACATTAGTTTGTAGATAGTCATTTACGTCGATTCCGTTCGCCGTATATTTAACGCCTGCATTTTCTAGGCCCATATCGACTGAAGGGTTACGGCCATCTGCGATTAATACCTCGTCTACTTTAACTGATTTTTCAGTACCAGCACGGGAAATGATAACTCTTTTACCTAGGCCATCTTTTTCAATCGATAAAACTCGTGAATGAGTTAGCGCAGTTACGCCTTTTTGTTCACTGAGAATTCGTTCGATTAGGTCGCCGATTTCATTATCATGTCTGGGTAAAAGGCGACTAGCCTTTTCGACAATATAGACTTTAGTCCCGAATGTCGCCATAAGTTGAGCAATTTCAATCCCCGACTCCCCGCCTCCAATAATTAATAAACTTTTTGGTGGGCGAATTGTTTCCAAAATTGTACGAGGAGTTAAGTATTTAGTTGTTTCCAAGCCGGGGATTTCAGGAATTGTCCATTTTGATCCAGTTGCTATTAAAAAATTACTAGCCGATAGATGGCGACGGTTAACACTAATCTCATTTGGTGAAAGGAAATGAGCTATTCCACTATACGCACTAATACCTTGGTTCTCGTAAAATCGACGATTATCTGCCGCACCTGTTCGTTTTACGGCTAATTCTTTCCAGGTACGAATTGAAGGGTAGTTATAGCCGAGCGTTGATGATCGTAGTCCAAAACGAGCTCCATGGCGGGCCTCATCATAAAGATTAGCTACATGAAGTAATGCCTTAGTGGGGATATCGCCCCAATTAGGCGAATCGCCACCAAAAGATCCAGATTCAACAATTGCCACTTTTTTTCCTTCACGAGAGGCGATTGTTGCTGCAGCGCTACCGCCAGCTCCGCTGCCAATAACGATGAGGTCATAATCAAATTCGTATTTCTTTGCCATGTTAATTCCCTTTCAGTTTAAATTGTGATGCGATGTTGTTCGTATAAATATGCGGCATCAGGATGGTATGTTCGTAGGTGTTTAGTAGCAGCTAGGCGAATGTCGTTGCTTGTGACTTCCGGGTGTTGCTGCAACCAATTTATAACTGATTCACAAACAGCATTAGCAATAGCTTCGGCTTGTCCGTCTGGTGTACGTACACTTAAGCAAGCCGCAACAACACTAGCATGAAGTTTTTTGCGCATAAATTTCTCTGACTGTCGTTGTCCACCTCGTTTAATAATATCCACCGATAGATCCATGTTATTTAAATCCAACAGTACTGCCTAAAATTTCTATTGCGTATATGAAAAATCCTAATATGATTAGCCCCGCACCGGCAGTGAACTGCAAGAAGTATTTATTAGATTCTCGCCATTTTTGAATCCTACCAAGGTTATGGCCACTACCTATCAATGCCCATACGACTATCAAAGATGACATTGAAATGATAGTGTATACGCCAATTCCTATTAGCTGCAATGAAGCGGGCATCTGAATAAGTACTAACGATGCAATAAAGATTGGTGCAATAATAAATAATATTTCACCTATAACACTACTTAAACCTAAGCCAAATGCCTCGGCACTTAACTTCGTTGATTTAGTGCGTCTAGTCAAGTAATCTGACATTCCCCTTGGTATCCAAAGCGTTGTACCTTTTTCGTGGCGGTAATAGAATAACCAAACTGCTACTGCAACTCCAAACAATAAACCACACCCCGTAGCCCATAAAACTTGTGGCAGACTATTCCCAAAAAGGTTTAATATCAGTAGTGACATCAAAGATAATAACAGTACAGTCATAACCGATGCGCCAAAAACGAAACTACTAGTTAATCTAAGTAGTCTAGCATGTGAATGCCTAGCGCCAATAGAATGACCACTTAAAAGTGTTAGCACACTGATACTAAGTTGGAAACTAGCGTGTACTAATGCAGCCAGAGATATAATTGCGAGGGAGTTTGGGATATCCATTTGTTTATTTTTTAAGTTACCTCACTCTAATTTATAGCATAACCACCACTATAACGTCAAAGATTTGTTATAAAAATGGTATTTAGGTATTGCATTATCATAACAATTATGCTTAAATAGGCTTATCAAACAATAAAAACAAAAAAAAGGAAATACGAAATGGAAACACAATCAGGCGTCGAATTAGTAACAAAAAGTGATTTGCTAGGTTTGGAACTTGCATCATGGAATCAGCCACGAAACACCGAACAATTACTAGGCTTTATCGCTCGTCGTGAAGCTGAAATTGCTAGTATCGAAGAATAGTAATTTAACTTTATGATCGAAAACATCCTTGTCTTATCGAGGATGTTTTTTATTTCTATTGACAATAACCCCTGTTTGTAGTAGAATTTTGTACTGGTAACGAAAGTTATCTTTGTTTTTTACTCTGAACCACATAACCTATTCGGTTTGTGACAGACACCTATAATGGTGTCGATTTCGTCAGAGATGATTACAAAAAGCGGACGTGCTTCGGGAGCCCAGGGGGGATCGAGACCTTCCGTCCGCACCAGTTCAATACGCAGCCCGAAAGGGCTTGCTTTAGTCCAAGGACGAACAGCCACAGGGTGGCATAAGGTCCGCTGGACAAAACGCTCTGAGTGGGTCATCCCACCCACTCGATCAGAGCTCCTTGAGTTCAACTCAAGGTGAGATGCCGGGAATCTCGGACTTTATCCCTTCACGGGGATTTCTTGAGACCGGCATCAACACAACCCCGAGCCTTGGTTTTTTTACACAAAACCAAGGCTCTATTTACTTTTAGAAGGTCCGTCCTTCTAAAATTACTTAATATTGTGTAATATATAAATATGCCAAGTCGAAATATCATCAAGATCGATCTAGAGCAAAGCTATTACCATGTTTATGCTCGTGGTCACAGTAAACAAAAAATATTTAAAGATGACGAAGACTACCGTGTTTTTATGAATCTATTCAAGCGTTATTTATCAGATAATGAAACAACTGATAAATACGGCAAACCATACATTCATTTACATGGTCGAGTTGAATTATTATGCTATTGTCTGATGGAGAATCATTTTCATCTTTTATTATACCAAGAAGATAGGGGTGCTATGTCACTTTTGATGCGTGGAATCATGACTAGTTACAGTCGATATTTCAACGATAAGTATGAAACTTCAGGTTCGTTGTTTGAAAGTCGCTACAAGGCCTCAAGGATATCATTAGAGCCATACCTAATGCATATCAGTCGATATATTCATTTGAATCCTAGTGACTGGCGTGCATACCCATATTCAAGTATTAGCGCATATTTTGGAATTGGTCAGCCTGAATGGTTAAATCAAGGCAGGGTTATCGATTTGTTTGGTACGCCAGCGATATATGCCGATTTTTTAGATGATTACGAAGATTACAACGAATCACTTGAAAATATCAAAGACGAACTAGCAAATAACATATTATAAAACAAAATCTTTATTTAGAAGGACGGACCTTCTAAATATCATTTTTTCTGCTATCAAATAAGACTTCAGCTAGTCTTATAAATTGTATAGCTTCGTTTTCATTTGATACTTGCCGGCCAACGGCGCTATGCCCTTCATAGCCAGTTTCAGCATATTCTGCAGCATGAATGCTGCGAGTTATAAATGGAAGTTCGCCGCTTCGGTTTGAACTGGTGTGTATACTGATCAATTGTGTTGCAGTTTGTATATCGTCCGAATAATGTAACCCAATATCTAATTGACGCATCCAATTATTTTTTTCTAGTTTCCATCCCCAGGCTCTTAATGACACAGCTTTTATCGGTGTATCTCCAACAAATAAATTTATATCTGGAAAATAGTCATTAGTATCCGTAATAGATAATGTGTCACCATCTTTTAGTAATAAGTCGTTTATGTCACTTTCTTTCAAGATATTACTTACAGTATTAGGATTTATCTTTGGTTCGATTTCGAAAAAAGTATAAGGGCTGTCTTTGGGCCTTTGTGATAATATTTCATCACATAGTTTTTTCATTTCAAACTGGCATCTTAATAGATTAGGATTATTCGGTTTTGGCTCGTGTTTTAAATTTATCTCCGTCATACATTAACTTCCTTGAGTAGTGTTATTTTTTCATATTTTATAGATAAACACAAACATAAACAGAATATAAATGACCATTAATAGTAAGGCTATTTTATATAACTGAAACTTAAATACTTGTAGTTATCTAATTAAACTGGTTAAATAAGCATAACTTATATCATTATGCGAAAGGGCATCTAGTGAATAAACAAATGCAATCAGGTTTCTCGCATATAATTATAGTAGTAATAATTTTGTCATTTGCTGTCGTAAGTCTTCTAGGTTTTGTATTTTGGCAGAATTTTATGCAACCAAAAACTATTAATGACATTAAAGTTCCTGCTAATGATAAATTGGCCATAAAAAACGCCGAACTTTTAGAGCTAAAAGAGACGATTACAGGTCTAACAATCACTTATCCAAAATATTATTCTGTCATAGAGTCAAAATATTCTCAGTCTGATGATCACTGTACTCCATACTTCAACTACATGGTATTTAGTAATAAAGACGATGCTTCTAATTCTAATGTGAGTTTTGGGTTTGCTTCGGCTGAATCTATAAAAAATATGGACGATATGTGCATGGATGCGGATAATATTTCTGACACGGACTATAACGGCCTAAAACAAGCATTTGAACAAAATAAAGACTATGCGACCCGAGGATATGCGGGTTCAGAATATACTGCAGAATATGATACTACGATGGTAAAACCAACAAAAATCAATTCAAGAAATTGGTATATTGAGTCCTATAAAGATAGCCGGGGTATGGTGAGGAGATATACAACTTTTTTTGATGATACGCAAATCGATGCCTATATAGCCATTAGTTATGGAGATAATGCCGAAAAGGCTGCAGACATTTTATTTTCAGAGTTTAATATCAAATAAAAAAATCAGAATTATTTTTTCTTGAATAGTTTTTGGCCGAAGCTCAATGTATAAACTAAAATCGTTTACTGCATCACTTGTTTTTATGAGATTCAGATTTACATAAACAATTAATTAGAACTCATACTCGAAGCCCGTTAAATTCTATAGTGTCTATCGTACTACGTTGTTATGCAAATTGACAAAGTTATACAAATATGTTACATTAATATATGAAATATACTAAATAAGAATTATAAAAATATGGATAACAAGCAGAAAGAATTAGAACCCCAAATAAAACCATTTATCTATACTGAGGATGAGGTTTTTGAAATACGCCAAGGTTTGTCTGGTGATGCCAGTATTTCTGATACCATTTTAGAAAAGATTCAAGGTGACCCACTTTTTTCGGATTTTTCAGTCGCTATGTTTTTTCCTGTAATCGGTGAGCGAATCTCGAAGAATGGAGAAAAACCTGTTGTAGAGACTTTGCGTACTGGGACAAGAGGCAACGCTTTGAAGGTTTCATTTGAAGATTGTGCATATGTGATTAAGCAGATTGAAAATAGTAATGAACCTGTGGTTATCGCCCAGCTGGCAGAAATAGGAATTGGACCTGAACAACATGAATCTTTAAGTGGTTACATAACCGAAACCTTTGTTGAAGGTACCGCAATTAACCAATTAGAAGCTGAAAGATGTACGCCTGAGTTTATGGAAGAAATAGGCGTTAAAATTGGCGAGGCGATAAAGCAAATTCACGCAAAGAGCATATTAATAAACGACCAACTTTTTTCTGATGATATGGGAAAATCACATACGATTATAGGTCCAAATGGCGAGGTCACATTTATTGATTTTGGGGCATCAGTTGATCTTGCGGAATTTCCAGCTATTTCGGATGAGGCTACATATTTAATCATGAGGTCTACCTTTGCAGGTGCATTCGGCCTTCGAAGTGCACATAACGACGATGAAGCATTAGCGATGGTTGTTGATTTTCGTGAAAAAGTTCTAAGCGAATATACTGCGGATGAGGCTATAAAATTATATGATGGGCAGTTGATCAACGAGGGGTTCGGTTTTCTTAATGCGCGAATACCAAATGTTGATGAAATGGCAAAAGCATATCTTGAAGCTAGGGAATAGCTACCATGGTTAAACCTTGAGTACTAGTTACAATTTTAGGAAAATAGTTGTATTATGACTTACATATGGACCCACAAAAACAACAATCTATCAAATCACCAATGGTTCCGACCCCGCAACAAACAGATAACTCTGACCCAGGCGTTATAACCCCAGAGCCTTATCACCCTACCGAGCAGGTAGCTCAAAGCCAACCATCTATCCCAGCCAGTGGCCCAGGCTCTAGTTTTCAGCCATCGGCGACAACAGCCGATCCAATTTCAAGTCCCAGTTTCATTGGTGCTTATGCGACAGATGATACTGATATCACTAAATCATCACACAGGTTTCCGCTTTTTGTTTGGGTAATAATTGCGATAACTGTTGGATTAGGCGGCTGGTTTGGCTATAAGTATCTTATTTCATCTAACAGTGGTGGGATATCACTATTTGGGTTGGAAAATAAAACTACACAAAAGACCAAAACGACAACTTCTAAGCCAGGGACAGCCACTAAATCCGCGCCAGCTTTAGACCCGATTGCAAATTGGAAAATCTATCCGTCCAGTAGTAATATTAATTATGCCTCTTTTAGATATCCTTCTGACTGGATTTTGGCTATAGGAGCACAGGGTGTAAGTATAAAAAGCCCAGACTTTAAATCCGAGTCGGGTAATAGGGTTATTTCATCAGGCAGTATTCTGACAGTTGTACATATTGATAAGGCGGAAAGCCCACTATCTCTTGATGAAGTTTATGCAGATCCTTCTAGCACAGCAAAGCAGTATATAACCTTGGGTGGCGTAAAGGCAATTAAGTCTATGTTATCTGGTTCAACAGACCAAAACAGCAGTTTGGAGGTGTATGCAATCAGCAATGGCAATGCATATGGTCTTTATCAGTCGTATAAACTTAATTCAGACAATCCATACCCAACTCTTGCTGATGATGTAGCAAAAACTTTTGTATTTAACTAATAGGTTAATACAAAATAATTGGAGAAGTCATATCGTAGGCTACTGGTAGCACTCTGATTGCATTTCAAATATGTTGTAGTATTATGGTTTATGATGCATAAAGCTTTTAAATATCTTGTATCGTTAGTTTTGTTAATAGTAATAGGTTGGACGGCAGCACCTATAACGTTAAATATAATAATTTCAAAAAATATTTCTGGGTTAAGTGGTTTAATCTATGTAGGTTTGATATATGAGTTTCTAATTTTACCATCATTGGTTGCGGTAGGGTTAGTGATTCTCTATAAAGTGGTAAAATCCAAGTTGGTTGGCGCAGTTAATTTTTCCCAAATCGAGAGTGTTAGTAAATTGAAAGTAATTCTAATTACACTAAGTGGGTTCTTTTTTATGCTTGCTATTGTAATGAACTATTTGCCTCAAATTAATCCTAACGTTATACCTATACACTATTACTATATAGGTTTAAGTGACCCGATGTTTTATATGACATTAAATTGGATGGTTCTATTATTATCGAGTGCATTGCTGTCTTGGTTATTAATGAAGGAGTATTCAATCGATGGGGCAAAAAATTCTATGGCATATTGTTTAGTGATTTTACTGTATTTCGGTTTGCTATACCTTATAAATTTAATACCTGATGTTGATAGTTTTTACAGTATGGCCTTTAACATAAGTTTTCCAGTCATGTTAGCACTTTCTATTTTTACTATTATGATTGCAATAGTCAGGTCACGCACCTCATTATCATAATGATAAAATCTATAAATTAAACCGACTTTTCAACAAAAAGTTGGTTTAATTAGAATTTCTATTGTATTAGCGACAGCTTTACAGGAATATCGCTCTACTTTGTTCCGCTCCTCAGTTTATTCATAAAAATATGTAAAAACATTTTTGCTTCACCGCACTTTGCGACTCTGTGACTATTTTTGCTATGCAAAAAGTCACAGAACCAATTTATGACGCAACTGTCAAAATGATAGCCCCATCATAAGGTGAGACTAATATTTTG
>JBAXKN010000018.1:0-15328 GCA_037135295.1 Candidatus Saccharimonadota bacterium | reverse complement strand
TGGAATAAAAACTTGTCTTCTTTGAGCAAGGCATATCCATAGATACGTCGAGTACAAAAAGACAGTTTTTAAACATAGAGGGCATTTCAAATACTAGTTATTTGTATTGCGAGGACTATAAATGAATCCAAATGACAACCAACAAAATACACCAAGTAACTATCTTGACCAGATTGCTCCTAAAAAATCGGGCAAAGCTGATTTTTTAAAACGAAAACCGATAATGATTGGCGGCATCGTATTGGCAGTATTTTTTGTGATTACGATAATTGCTGCAATCTCAGGTGGTATGTCAGGTGGCACAGCAAACATAAAACGTCTATCCGCTAGGCTTACGACCACTCAAAACACAGTTACTTTGACGACGTCAAATTTGAAAAGCACAAAGTTAAGAGCATTAAATAGTAGACTAGGAATTTATTTAACAAATACAATAAGAGATTTCACACCTATTCTTACCGCTAATAAAATCGACGCGAAGAAAGTAGATAAAAATATGATTGCGTCTGAATCAAACGCAAAAATGCTTTCTATTCTTGAAGATGCAAGGTTAAATGCAATACTGGATAGAACCTATGCAAGAGAAATGGCCTATCAACTTGATACCGTCTTGACGTTAATGAAACAAATCTATAGTACTAGCAGTAGTAAAAGTACAAAAACTTTCCTTGATGATGCATACAAAAATCTTGAACCTATTCAAACCGAGTTTGCAGACTTTAATGCAGCTAACGGTTAAGATTCAAATTTGGTGTCGTTAACAAGATTGTAACTAAGAGTAATAAAACCCTTCAGCTCTTCATCTGGAACCTGACCTGTGCATATAACTGTATTCCAGTGTTTTTTACTAAGGTGATAACCCGGCAAGACAGTTTCGTATGTTTCGCGTAACTTTACTGCTAGAATTGGGTCGCATTTTAAACTTATACGAAGTGGGTTGCTCTTTTCAGCAATTAACGCAAACATTCTACCCTCACCATCTTCCTTGCGCCCAATTTTATAAACTGAAGTGTCTTCACCAAACGGAAAATCCAACCACGCTTTTGGAAAACTAAGTATGTAATCATGTATTTCTTTATGAGTCATAATACTATTCTACAGACTACTATAGGGCGGTTGCAACTGGTCCATCGTAGATTGCCACTTTAATCGATCTAATATTGACGATTGCTGTTCAGCCGTTGCTGGCTTTACGATTTTATCACCGTCATTTGTACCAATAACTCCAAACTGATAAGTCGTCGTTAATTTCTTAAGTTCTTGTTTTGAAACCAAACTTAGACAATCGTCTTTATAAGTTGCGCACTTATCACCAATATCAAGCCATTTTTTTAATAGCCCTGAATCTTTATCAGTTATTTTCATGACCATTTTTATACCAGCAGACCTAACGACTTCGGGTGTGTCCTGTTGATCAAACATGAAATTACCCATTGAATACACTATTAAATGCCCTTCATAACTCTCGGTTGTCTGAATCCAGTGTGGATGATCGCCAATAACCATATCAGCACCTGCATCAATCAAACTTCTATAGAAATCTGTTTTTATTTGATCAGGTTCTGATTTATATTCAGCCCCCATATGAGGCATCGCGATAACCGTCATGTATTTACTATATTTTTGGATTTCTGCAACTGATTCAGCAGAAGGAACTCCAAATACACCATGATAAGCACACATTGCAACTGGTAATTTTGCTTTTTCAATTTTGTCATCACTATTAACAACCGAGACTGGCAAGCTAATAATTTCACATACATCATCTGTTGCGTTGAAGTCATAGTTCCCGAAATATTGAATACCATTTATATCTAACTGCCGTTTTGTTTCGTTAAAACCTTCTGCGCCCTGATTATCGGTGTGATTATTAGCCAAAGTAAAAGCCGTGAACCATTTTGCCACTTCTGGTAGGTATTCTGGCGAACAATTAAATTGTAGTGCCTGTTCTTGTTCGGCTGAAGTCATATTAACACCTACAGCTGTTGGGCATTCAATCCCCGATATCCAAGCATCGTACTGATTGCGATTGAATTCACTAAGTCTCGAAAAAGGATATTCATATTTTAACGAACTGGCCATCGACCAATCATTTATATATCGTCCCCAAAATGTGTTACCAAAGAATAGAACATTAGAGGAAATAGTTTTTGGTTGAGGTGCTTTTTTTACAATCTCTGTTTGTCCGATATGCGATGGTGCGCTAATTTTAATTGTCCATAACACTGCCACGGTAATAGATGCGATGACAATCAATAATATTCCCAAAAAAACTATCTTTTTTCGTCGACTATATCTAGCCTTCACGCTCTGCATTATAGATTTATTGTAACACTACTTTAATTTTTTCAAGTAGTATTGTAATTCTTGGATACTGCCACGAATATCATCAAGAGCGCGATGCATATCAGGTTTTGAAAACTTTTTGCCAAACTTACCCTCAAAAACAACCTTCCAAGCACTTACATCCAACATACGATAGTGTAAACACGAATCAAACTTTGGCCATTTCGCAATAATAAAACGTCTGTCTACATGGATCGAATTTCCACAGAGTAAGACAGGTATACCTGATTTAAAATGTTTTTTAATAAACGACAAAAGTTCGTTTTCGATTGTTTTAAGTGGCTTTCCATCTTGGTTTTGTTTTATTAAACCATTTTTTGAATCTGGATTGATATCCCAAAATGCTGAATTTAAATCCATTCTTTGGTTAACAATAGAAATATTATTCTTTACTACACCTTGGTATGATGCGACTTCTTTAAAATCCCAATCAGTCACAATCGCCGCAACCTCAAGAATCAAATCATCAGTTGGTGAAAGACCGGTCATCTCTAGGTCAATCCATAAAATATTATCTTGTTTTGAATCTGATATTTTTTTACTCATAATTAACTTTTCTTTTTATCAAGTCGATCAAATTTAAGCAATCTAATTACAATATAAACAACCAGAGCGATAACAATAAAATTTATAAAATCATTCAAAAATATTCCATAATTTATCGAGGTTGATTGTCCACTTGCGTTTTCTTTTATTATCCACGAAAGACCCTTTAGACCTTCAGTCGAACCAAGTAATAACCCGACTGGAGGCATAACAATATTATCGACAAGTGACTTGACCAACACAGCGACAGAACCTCCCAAAACTAAACCTACTGCCAATCCAACAACACCTTGCGTACGAATGAAGTCCCAAAAAGCTAAAAGTTGTGACTCGCCTATTTTAACAACTTCAGCCACATCAATATCATCTTGCTGAGCAGATTTTATGATTTCTGATTTGCTGTGAACGGAATTTTTGTTGGATTTCGACATGTTGACTCCTATTGTTTACATTATTTTTAATTACATACTACTAGGAACTTCGATGCCTAGTAAACTTAATCCATGTTCGAAAACATAACTAACTTTTAACAAGATGGCTAAACGAGCTTGTTTTTGTATGGTGGTCACATCACCCGTTGCTACTGGTGTTGATTCATAATATCGATTCATTTCACGAGCTAGTTCATATAGATAAGCAGCAATCTTATGAGGCTCTAGGTCACGAGCAGATAGTCGCACCACTTCTGGATAGTCAATAAGTTTTAATATCAATGGTTTCTCGGATTCATAATCATAACTAGAAATGTCTGTTTGATCAGTTTGATTGTCATTTAATATTTTTTTCACCCTGACTGCTGCATATTGAACATACGGTCCACTGAATCCTGATAACGCGAATATATTGTCCCAATTGAATAATATATTAGTTCGACGATCTGACACAAAATCACTAAATTTTATGGCACCTAGAGAGATTTTTTTTATATCTTCTTCGGACACTTCACGATCTTTAACCACTTCTCTTGCCTTGGCTTCAGCTTGGTTTAACAGTTCTTCCATTAGGACTACGCCTTTACGGCTACTCATTTTTTCGCGTGTTCCATCATCATTTAGCTGATCAATCATTCCAAACCATAGGTGAATAAGTTCGGTTTTTATGCCAAGTTTTTTAGCTAAAGCAAATAATTGAGTAAAATAATACTGCTGCTCGGCACCAACAGCATGAATCACACGATCAGGGTGCCAATTATCTTCACGATATAGCATTGTCGCTAAATCAGTTGTTGCATATAACGCCGCGCCGTTAGATTTTTGGATTAAAAGTGGTACGTCAAAGCCGTAGTCATCTAGAGGGACTATGATTGAACCGTCTTCATTTTGAATGGCGACACCATTTTTCAAAAGTTCTTGAACTGCAGCTTTTCCTTTTGGCGCAAAAAAAGCTTCACCTAACTCATAGTCAGTTGAAATTTTCAGACGACCCATAATTTGATGGATATGCTCTAAGCTAATATCATTAAACCGTTTGCTGTAGTTAATAGCCTCTTCATCGCCACTCTCTAATTTTAGAAGCCATTGCTGAACCTGGTCGGCTAATTGTGTGTCGCCTCCTGCTGCTTCATCCTTCAAGGCCTTTTTAGTTTCTATATAAACACGGCCTAGTTCATAGACACCATCCTTAGAAAGTTTCTCATCACTGCTGAATTTTATAAAACCTACTACCCAAATACCAAACGGAGCCCCATAATCCCCTAAGTGATTGTCTGTAATAACCTTCCAACCGGTTGCTTCCATCAAACGTTTTACAGCCCAACCCTGATTGCCTGGTCGCAAATGACCAATACTGTATGGCTTGGCCATATTAGGACTTGGATACTCAACAACAACTGTTTTACCAGCTCCATCATCATTTTCACCGTAGTTTGCACTCCAAGCACTATTTAAAGAATCTGATAGACCACGTGCCGACAATCGTACATTAATAAAACCAGGTCCTGCCACATTAACTTCAGTAAAACCACCTGTTTCCCGTAGTTTTTCTGCCAATTGGTCGGCAACCTCACGTGGATTTTTCCCAAGTTGTTTTGCAAGTTGCATAGCTACATTAGTAGCAAAATCACCAAACTGCGAATCAGGACGACTTAATTGTATATCTTGATTAACACCGAATAATTGGCTGACAATTGATTTTATGACAGAAGTTATTGAATCCATTACTCATAAGTATACCAAAAACCAGTCATATATCTCGTATAATAGAATAAGCATGAATTATATATACACTGAAAAACCCATCGAGCAAGCAGCAGACCATATAGCAAATACTATATCCGAGCATCTATCTAACGGCGAACGGGTTCTTTGGTTACTGACTGGCGGATCTGGCATACGAATTGCTGTAATTGTCAGTGAAGCTCTAAAGAAAATGGATTTATCAAATTTATATATTAGCTTAACAGATGAAAGATACGGTCTAGTCGGCCACAAAGATGAAAACTGGCAACAGCTAATTGATGCTGGATTCAATCCAGTAGGTTCAAATACGTACCGACCCTTAATAGGTCAAGATATCGAAAAAACAACAACTGAATTCAACGATTGGCTATCTAATCAGTTTAGCCAGGCAAACTTTAAAATCGGAATCTTTGGAATAGGTGCTGATGGTCACACCGCTGGTATAAAACCAAATAGTGATTCAGGAAAATCATCTGAACTAGCGATTTCATTTAAGTGTGATGATTTTGAGCGTGTTACAATTAACTTTAAAGCCATCAGATTAATTGATGAAGCGGTGGTTCAAGCGACTGGATCTAATAAAAGAAATATTCTACATGAACTTATGTATGAAAACATTCCGATTAACAACCAGCCAGCACAAATATTAAAAACCATTAGCAAAACAACAATATATTCGAATAATAAGGAGGAGGAAATTTCATGAAAATTGCAATATCAGGTTTAGGACGTATGGGTGGCCAAATAGCAAAAAAGCTTTCCGAAAATGGTCATGAAGTTATAGCAAACAATCGAAGTAGTGGCCCAGTTGATGAGTCTATCAAATATGGTGCTACACCAGCCTATGATAAACAGTCAGTTATTAAAGAATTTGGCGACCAACAAGTAATTCTATGGATTATGATTCCAGCCGAGGTTATAGAAAACGAACTCGATTCATGGATAGAAATACTACCAAAAGGAAGCATAGTTATTGATGGTGGCAATAGTGATTATCGTGGCGATAAAGCTCGCGCTGACAAAGTAAGTGCTGCTGGAAGTACAATGTTAGACATCGGAACAAGTGGTGGCGTTTGGGGCATCATTAATGGTTTTTCTATGATGGTTGGCGGTGATGAAAACTCATACAACACTGTCAAACCCGTACTTGAAACCTTGTCCGTACCTCGTGGTGGTCATCAATATTTCGGTGATCACGGGTCTGGTCATTACGTAAAGATGGTTCATAATGCAATTGAATATGGCATGATGGAATCACTTGCCGAGGGATACCGAATGTTAGCCGAAGGCCCATACAAAAATATTGACCTAGCAGCTGCTGGCGATATTTGGCAAAAAAGTAGTGTCGTAACATCTTGGTTAAATGACCTAACTAGACAAGCTTTACATGAAAATCCAAATCTAGATAATATTAGTGGCATTGTCGCTGAATCTGGAGAAGCTAGGTGGACACTAGAAACAGCTGATGAAATGGGGATACCATTACCATCCATCCAAGCTTCATTTGACGTTCGACTAGCATCTCAAAAAGGTAAGGTTGATTTTTCAACAAAGTTACTTGCAGCTATGCGCAACAAATTCGGTGGACATAACATCGACGGAAAATAGTACTATTTCTTTAGACAAGCTCTAATTAAACCAAGAAACAACGGATGAGGCCTTGTAGGACGTGACTTAAACTCTGGATGCGCTTGGGTCGCGATAAAATAACTATTTTGTGGTGCCTCGACAAATTCAACGAGTTTTCCATCAGGTGATTTTCCACTTATGACTAATCCCCCTTTGTTTATTTGAGGCAGGAATTTTTGATTAACTTCATAGCGGTGACGATGACGTTCGACAATATTTAATGAACCATACATATTTGCAACCAAAGAGTTTTTAGTAAGCTTTGCCGGATAATCTCCTAATCTCATTGTTCCACCAGTAGACTCTTTACCAGCTTGTCCATCCATAATATAGACAACATTATCCTTACAGCCTGGCACAAATTCAGTACTGTTTGCTTTTAAAAGACCAGCTTTGCGGGCACTTGCAATTACGGCTACTTGTAAACCTAAACAAAGACCAAGGTATGGAACGTCGTCATCGAGGGCGTAACGTGCAGCTAAAATTTTTCCCTCAATGCCGCGATTACCAAAACCTCCTGGTACAACAATGGCGCAAATGTTTTTGAAATCTTTTTTATCTACCTTTTCGGCATTTATCCATTTAATTTTTAAACCTACTTTTTCATGCCAAGCTGCGGCTTTTAAAGCCTCAATAACAGATATATAAGTGTCTTCATTATCGGTATATTTTGCTACTAGACCCACTGTTACGGTTTGCTTGGGTTTACCTGTCTGACGACTAATAATATCCTTCCAAGCTGATAGATTGGGTTCTTTTTTAAAGCCTGAAAAATCTGATAGTAATTTACTCATACTGCTTTTCGCAAGTATTATTGGAACTCTAAACACTGTATCGGCATTCGACATCAATAAAACATTTTCTTCCACCACACCACCAAATAAACTAATTTTCTTGGCAACAGAAACCGGTGCAGGCTCATCTGAACGAACCACAACCGCATCTGGTACAATTCCAAACCCACGTAGGTCATTTAATGCATTCTGCGCAGGCTTGGTTTTAAATTCTTTGCTAGTACAAATAAAAGGAACATACACCACATGGACAAACAGACAATTTGAACGACCAACACGCTGTGAAAATTCGCGAATCGCCTCGACAAAGCTTAGGCCCTCGTAATCGCCTACTGTTCCACCAATCTCTACAATGTGGATATCACTACCATCGGCAGCAGCTAGTATGGCGCGTTGAATAGATTGTGTTAAGTGTGGAACTAGCTGTACAGTTTTGCCTCCAAACTTGCCAGCGCGTTCATCAGCAATCAAATCAAATAATAATTTTCCTGATAATGTGGCACTTTTTTGGGTAAGTTCTATATCTAAAAATCGCTCATAATGTCCCAAATCTAAATCAGTCTCAGCACCATCCTTAGTCACGAAACATTCGCCATGTTCCCTAGGATTCAAAAGACCCGCATCTACGTTCAGATACGGATCACACTTTTGAATGGAAATAGTAGCACCTTTAGCTTGTAATACGGCACCGATACTAGCTGCGGTGACACCTTTTCCTACCCCCGATAGAACACCCCCAGTTACAAATATGTACTTTTGTTTTTTAGACATTTGTTTGTTTTCCCCCATGGGGTTTCATTGTATCACGCAAATAACGTAATACGCTACATCTAGTGTACCATGTTGTATATTCTACGCTAATACTGTGGGTATATCATCACCTTTTGAATATATTTTAAGTGGTATTTGTGAGTTCTTCCATTCATCTTGAATTGGTTGTAAAATTTTCCAACTTTGAAGCACCTCTTCGCTACTAGTAAATAGACTCTTTTGACTTGAAATAGCATCTACAATAACCTGCTCATATGCATCAGGCAACTCTGTACCAGTCGGATAGTTAAAGCTTAGATGACGTGTCTCGAATTCACGGCTATATCCAGGTTTTTTTATAAATAACTCAATGTCGATCCCCTCGTCAGGCTGTATTCTAAAAATCAAGCAGTTACTTTGAGATTCGCTTGTCTTTTTCAAATGAACACGTATTTCTGACGTCTTTTTAGACATAGCCTTACCGGTGATTATTTTTATTGGAACACCAATCCAACGTGGTTGATTTGATTCTATCTCTAGCGAAACGAATGTCTCTACCATGCTATTTGGGTTACCGACTTCGTTCTTATAGCCATCATATTGGGCTCTTACTACCTTACTAGAATCAACCATCTTTAGTTGATCAAGAGCTGACAGACGAAGCTCGGTTAATTTATCCCATTGATAGTCTGCTGGTATATCCATTAATGTTAGCGCTAGTAACTGCATTAGATGACCCTGGACTAAATCGCGCAATGCCCCTGTTTGTTCATAAAAACTTGCTCGTCCTTCAATGTCATTTGTCTCGATGGCAACAATATCGATAGACTCAATAAAGTTATTATTCCAAATATTACTAAACAGAGCATTTTTTCCGCGTATTGCCACGATATTCTGAGCCATCTCTTTTGCTAGATAATGATCAATTCGATAAATCTGGTCTTCGTTATAGTATCTAGAAGTGTTAGTGGCAACTTCCTGGGCAGACTGTAAGTCTATACCGAATGGCTTTTCGAATAAAATTTTCACATTTGGAGTATTTATCTTTGATTCACCTAGGTATTCGATAATTTGCGAAACAGCCTTTGGAGGTACGGCTAGATATACAAGCAATTGCTCGTCATCATTTAATGATATATATTCCTTTAATTTAAAATATTCACCAGCGTTAGTTAAGTCCATCGTGTATACCGACAATCTATCCTGTAATAAAGATTTTTGCTTACAACATGAAATCATATCTAAGGCATTTATTTCGTGTCTAGATACACCAATAATTGATAAGTCATTAAATTCACCTGTACTAATAATTTGTTCGAGTGCTGGCAAAAGCTTATGTGTCCCCAGGTCGCCAGATATGCCAAAAATCAATAGTTTAGTTTTCATATATGGATTATCCTCTCGACATATTATCTAAAAATGCTTGATAAGCATCAACCCTACCCTGCACCTTTGGGTTTTGTGATGAATCGTTATTATCTATGAATCTTTGGACTGGACCAGTAATTTTTGATTTATTGTCTGTAGCCGCATAGGTAAGGGCAATTTGTATCTTGTATTTTTTAAAAGCAGCTTCCCTATCGAGTGCAAAATTTCTCTCAGATTTACTAAGGCCTTCTGTCATTATTTTGTCCTTTCAACATAAAGCTTATTCTAGGTATAAGTATACACTAGCTATTCATTAATATTTCTCGTCTTCAAAACGATTTGGAACAAAATCCAATTGCTCTTTCGGAGTGCCTAAACTGACTCCATAATCAACAACTTCCGTCCATGTTAATGGATTATTGCTTATTTCGAAAAACTTGTTTTTAAAAACTACTACCATACGACTACCATCAGAGTTATAAAAATGACAATACCAATTTGCATCGTACATTTGAAACTGAATTTTTTTAATTGTTTCAACTAAGTCTTTCTCAATAAGCGATATTTTATAAATAATCCAAGCACCATCACTTGTCTCGCTGAGTATTTTAAAATCACTCAATATGTCTAGGCTAATTAAGCTTTTATCTATAATAACTGCGTGAAATTCTTCAGTGTTATCCATTAATTTTCTCCAATAATCTTATAGACTCATTATACATCGGAGTTGCAATCTCTTTTGCTTTCAACGATGTAATCCTATCGTACATCCAATCAAATTTTTCCCTTAAAATAGCTTTGCTACTTCCTCTTTTTGAGTGCCTGATGATAAATTCTTCTAAATTACGATCAAAAAAGCCCAAACTATCAGCATCCTTAATTAAATTTTGACGCTCATCTCCACCAACCTCATGTTTTTCAACCATGTGTTTTACAGAGTCTATTAGACCCTTATCGGCATCATTGTTCTCTAAAAATTTCCCTACTACATCTGCCGCCCCTTCTTGATGCATAGCAAGGTATTCAGGGTCTTTAAAGCTACCTGTTGATTTGTATTCAACAAATGCACTATCAATATCATGAGCAACTGCGGCAATTAGCATAGACTCATCCGCTTCTGGGTATATAATCAGTAGCCACTCTTCAGTTTTGAAACAGTGTTTTCCCCTATTCGAAAGCTTTCCGTCTTCTGAAAAAGAATCATTCACGTATTTTTCGGTTAACTGTAATATCGTTGACATTTTAATCTATTATAGCTTACGAATTTAAGTAACAGGATTTTTTCGATTTAAATATACTATCGATAATTGTAAAACAGTGGCAATAGAAACCCACAAAACATAGGGTATTTGAATATACGTAATCCAATTTGCGTATCCAAAAATCGCAACCATTGCCCATACAAGCGTAGCTAGTATCAAAATTATATCAACAGCGGCAAGATAGTTGTTCTTCATTCCAAACTGTATAGGAGTAAATGCAAAATTAAATATCAAATTCAATATAAATGGTAACACTATGTATATTGGAACTTGACCTTTAAAAAACATGAAAAACACGTAACCAAAAGATATGGTTATCAAAACATATAGTACGCCCCAAACAGACCCAAAAACCCAAGGTGCTGGCGCCCATGAAGGCTTAATAAGATGTGAGTACCAATTATATGTATTCATTTAATTATTTTGATTGCTTTTTCTTATTTCGATCAATGACTATCCATTCACCATTTTCGACAACCGAGTTCGGAACAACATGCAGTATACCCTTGTCGTCCAATATTCTTACTTTTCTCATGTCTATTCCTTTAATTACGCCTTCAGTCTTGCCAGAATTTGTAATAATTTTCATTCCAACTTTAATGTCAGGGTCGCCCGCTAGAAAGATACCAGAAAATATATTCGACAATGTTGGTCCAACACTCGCAGACAGAAAGAATGCTGCTACTGCCGCAGAGCCAGATATTGCAACAGCTAAGCTACCTAAGCCTAATGCGCTAGCAATTACAGTTAATAAAATTATCCAAAGTAGTAATTTACATAATGTAATCACCAAACCCGAGACGTCCTTTGCCAATTTTGCAATCTTCAGTGCTCTTTTGAGGATAATGGTGATAAATTTAATAATAAACCAACCAGCAAATACACCAATAATAACCATGGGTATTTTTGGTAGAAAATCAATTATCGTTTTTAAAAAGTCTTCAATTATATACATCTCATCTCCTAATCTATTATATTTTACACCATATCGACACATTAGTTGAATAAATAATTGTATCAATTAAATTTTCACAGTCGAAGCGCCCACATGGGGCGCTTCATTATGAGGCACTTTTTGCGGGCGCGGGGTGTTTAGTCGTATAGGACATCCAGCGCGAGCTGGAACTCACAGAGGAGTTTCTGAATTACAATCCAGTCTCCTTCGTCATGTCGGAACGTCATCGCCTTTTTATAGGCCACTTGTTCGATTTCTCGCAATGTTGTCTCTGGCAGAGCATTTACGAGTATCTCGTCACACATCTTTCCTTCGGAAAACCTCCAATGCTTACCATCCATCATAATAGCAACTATCTGACGGTTGTGAGCATTGTTACTACGAGTGTAAAACATTACTACTTTGACTTTCGTCTGAGCGTTCATGTCATACCCCTCCGTGGCAGGTGGGTTTGTTTTTTCAGAACAAACCTCTTGGACTAAACACAAATTATTTTACAATATTATTAATCATAGGTCAATAGTCAATTTATGATTCAGTTAGGGTGGGTTGCCGCAAACGCGGCAACCCACCCCAGTGCACTACACGATTCCGAGGCGAGAAGCTGTTGCGAGAACTTGCGTCCGAGAGAAGTGCTTATTGCCGGGCCTACGAACATGGGCCTTAAGACACGTATAGTTGAGCCTCGGCGACTCCAGAACTACGATTTCCATATCCTGGAAGCGCTTCCCAAGATAGGAGCAAACGTTGACGTAGATGCGACCACATCCACTGCGACGATAGAACGCGACGTACATCACCCCACTTTCACGAACGATTTTGGCATCATCCGCTCCCATGTTGACAATGGTTTCGCGAATTTCTACGTCGCTTGGAACAGTGGTGTCCAAGTCAGCCCCCTCTCGATAGATGGCTACTTCCTTACCACGCTCGCAGTATTCCTTTGCTTCTTGTTGTTCTTTGGCTTCTTCTTCGCCTCCCGTTTACTACGATCCTTACTCTTCGACATTTGAATCACCTCCCGGAGTAGGCCTCTCAACGTAAACGGTTCTTGTAGATTTTTACATTCTAACACAAAAACCTGAACACTAATAAGCTAAATTTAATTTAAATACTATATAATAGAAATAGATTAATAATTAATATACTAATAAATAATGTGGAAGAAGAAGTTATATGAACAGTATTATTGGCGTAAAAAATCTCGATAAAACATATGGGAAAAACGATTCAGCTTTTAAAGCCCTGAAAGATATTAGCCTAAATATAAAACAGGGTGAATCCGTAGCAATTATTGGAAAAAGTGGTTCGGGTAAAAGTACGTTAATGCACTTAATCGCACTGCTTGACTCACCTAGTAAAGGCGAAATCACGATTGACAACAAGATTTCTTCGAACTTATCGATACGCGAAAAAGACAGACTTCGAAATAAAAAATTTGGATTTGTATTTCAACAATTTTTCTTAAACGCAAATAACACCGTGCTTGATAATGTAATCCTGCCGTTAAAAATTGCAGGCGTAAGTCGAAAAAGACGCAATCAACGTGGACTTGAGGTATTAGAGGACGTAGAGCTAGTTGATAAAGCGAAAAATAAGGCAAATAATCTAAGTGGTGGCGAAAAACAACGCGTAGTCATTGCCAGGGCGCTTGTTAATAACCCAAGTATTATATTTGCAGATGAACCAACTGGTAATCTTGACAGTGTAACTGGTGCAAAAATCGAAAATATGCTTTTCTCGATGAATAAATTAAAGAAAATAACCCTTATTATCGTTACACACGATAAGGAGCTTGCAGCCAGATGTGACCGGCAAATTAGACTAAAAGACGGTGAAATAATAGAGGATAAAAAATAATATGAAAACTATTGATATATTGGGCATGGCAATATCAAATATGCGAAGAAGCAAGGTTCGCACTATTTTAACAATTGTCGCTATATTTATTGGCGCTTTTACAATTACACTAACCATTGGCATTAGCTCTGGAGTTTCATCATATATTGATAAACAAGTTGGTAGCATCGGAGGAAAAGATTTATTGATAATACGTCAAAAAGTTGAAGTTAGCACTTCGGGTCCAAAAAAATACGACCCAAACAAGAAATCTACTAGTGTATCATCCACAATGAGTTCAATGTTAACAGATAAAGACGTAGAGATAGTTAAGTCAGAAAAAGGTCTCAAAAATGTGCAGCCAATAATATTGGCGAGAACGGATTATATTTCTGGCAAGAACGGCGAAAAATACCAAGTTGACCTGCAACCATTTGCTGAAAGTATGATATTTGATTACACAGCCGGCACAATGCCAAGTAATTCCAGTGACAAACCACAAATAATGGTTACACCTGATTATGTAAAAGTACTTGGTTACAATAACGATAAAGAAATAGTTGGTAAAGAGGTGGTTCTAGCTATTAGCACCCCACTTGCAAAGCAGCAAACTGTTACTGCGACGGTAACGGGTGTAAATAATAAATCTATACTGTCTGTCACAGGATTAGTAGCAAACAACGCGCTTATCAATAAGTTGTATAAAATTCAAACTGAGGGTCTACCCGCTGATGTAACAAATAAATATATCGAGATTGTATCGCAATTTGACTTAAAAAATACAACCGACGAACAACTTAAAACTATCAAAGACAACCTAGGCGCCAAAGGATACCGCGCGGTAACTGTTGATGAACAAATCGGTATAATAAAAAATGTTATTGATGCGATTACTTATGTTTTGATTGCCTTCGGTGCAATCGCGCTACTTGCGGCCAGTTTTGGAATAATCAACACTCTATATATGTCAGTTCAGGAACGAACAAAAGAAATAGGACTCATGAAAGCTATGGGCATGAGCAGGTCAAAGGTTTTCCTATTATTCAGTGTAGAGGCGATCCTTTTAGGTTTATTGGGAAGCATAATAGGCGTAATAGCTGCGATGGGCGTAGGTAATATCGCAAATAAAATTGCGTCAGATTCTATCTTAAAAGACCTTCCTGGTTTTGATTTAACAACATTCCCAGTCTTATCAGTTGTTATAGTAATGTTCGTGGTGATATTAATTGCATTCCTAGCAGGAGCACTACCAGCAAGACGCGCCGCAAAGCTTGACCCTATTGAAGCATTGCGTTACGAATAAATGACTAATAGTTATTAATTAATATCATTTTTAGGCGGTGCAGTATTGTCTTTATAAATATCTGGGTTACCATCTTTTGAGAAAGATTTTTCGGCATCTAAGGAATCTTTATTTACGCGATTACTTAAATCGTCAGGAAATCCAGCCTTGCTATTTGGATCGAGAGTATTAACCTTATATTTTGGATTATCAATTGGTGGAACACCACCACCAGAATATTGCGATACAAGTGGTTCGTTTTTACCTTCCCAAGATTCATCAAATATTTTTGTACCTTGGCGTTTAAATTCATGAATTGTACCGTCTGCCTGAACTTCTTGCTCTTCAACTACTGGTACCTCGTACTCTAGCTCTTTACC
>JBAXKN010000017.1:0-15676 GCA_037135295.1 Candidatus Saccharimonadota bacterium | reverse complement strand
AGGACACCAGGTTCTCATCCTGGCAATCCGGGTTCAATTCCCGGTGAGATCACCAAAGTAAAACACCCATCGAATGATGGGTGTTTTACTTTGGTATTACTTAAAACTGTAGTACTATTAACATATGCTTGTTAATAAAAATTTTAAGAGCTCAATAAATCCAATCTTTCTAATTATCCTAGTCTCTATAGTTGCAATAGCATTTTCGTTTCTTAACTCGAATCGTTCATCTTCTCAAACGACATGGACACAAACTTTACCAACTACAAAACCCTGTGCCAGAATTAGCGTTTCTAATTTAGGAAATGGAACTGAGTTACCACCAGTTGCTGATATCAGTATCACTAACATAGACAACAGACAACCCACAGACATGACTATTATTGCAAGTAACGGTCCAGATACTAAGGAAATTGGACTTGCTAAAGTATCTAGTCCTAGTGTCTCAACAACTACATGGAATTTCAAATGGATAACGGCTGTTTGGCCTTATTGGAGTAATCGTAATCCCATAACGATTTCAGCAAAAATAAATTATTCTAGTGGTGATCCGTGTACGATATACTCAAATACTCAATATTCTTTGATTCATGCCACTCAATCATATGTTACGGTAGCATTAACTGGTCAAACTGATACAGTTACAGTCGGTTCAACTTATTCATATAATGTTAAAGTAAAAATCAATGATTTTGATGTATTTGATTTAACTCAATATAGTATTCTAAAATGGAATACTTTAAACAGAATTGGTTTTTTATCATATGGCTCAAGTGATTCACAAAGGATATTCAACTCAGGTAGTATTCCCGGTAACAACAGTATATTACTAAATGCTCAATATGGTGGAGTTGTAATTGAAAAATCTTTAAATTTATCAATTAAACCACTTGATACAACGAGCACGACAAAACCTACAACTGACGTTGTTGCTGTTCCAGATACCCCAGTATTAATAGGCACTTATACGGTTACTCCTATAACTTCATCACAAGTTCAACTTACTCCTATTTCAACAACTTGCATAGAAAAAGAATTAACAGTAAAACGTTACACTTCTATAGATAGTGGCGCTTCAAGGCCGACCGCCAAAGAATTCACTAGTATTCAACCTTGTTTCGCTGAAAGTAATTATATTATACCAACAAATTTTATACCTGTAGATCCGACAAAAGTAAGTAATTTAGATGTGGATGAAAGTATTTCATCTATTAGTAGCATTGAAAACGTTACAAAAAAAGTTGATTCTAAAGACGAGACTACACTGAAAATTGCAGGAAAAACCACTCCGAACAACACAGTGCTATTATATTTATTTTCTGACCCCATAATTATTACTACAAAATCAGACGAAGAAGGTAATTGGGAATACACAATTGAAGATCCACTTGAACCTGGGAAGCATGAGATATATGCCATAGTTGATAATGGCGACGGCGTTTATAAACGTTCAGACCCAACGTCATTTCTTATTAGTACCGCTGGTGCAACAGAAGGTAATCCAAAAGGACTTAGTTTGAAATTGAGTGAACCTCCCAAAAAGACACCTATTCAATCAAATCTTAGCTTGATAATTTATATTGTTGGTGCTGTTACGGCGTTGGTGATATCTTTGACAGGTTTATATATAATTATTCGTTCACATAATAGACATAAAATTAAAATTGCTAAAATTATCAAAAAGTCAGAAAACGACAATCTTACTTGTCCGCATTGTGATAATTTATTAGGTGAAGTAAAGAAAAATGATTAATTACTCATATGGATCGTAAAAAACTCGAAATAGCTTATTCGATTGGCGTTCTTATCGCAATACCCTTAATAGTGGTCGTAAACACTGTTATCTTAACTCAATCAACCAACAAAGCATTTGACATTGAATTAAGACGCAAAGCAGATCTAGCTAACAGTATTATTTCTCAATCTTCCATCCAACTAATTCAGGATAAGGATTACGACAAATTACAAGAAAATCTTGACGCGTTAGAATCATCCCAACCTTCATTAATGCATAGCGCAGTAATAATAAAATCGAATGAAGATTTAAAAATTGTTGCACATAGCTCATCAGCTCCTGTTGAGCTGACCCCAAATGCCGAGATGGAAGCAAACCTAGTCTATAATCGAAAAGGTTCAGTAGCGACGTTCATTGATACTTATGATCGAAAATCAAACCCTGCCCAGGCTTGGAATGTTATGACACCTGTTATTGATGAAAAAAAAGATGTTATTGCTGTGGTATCAACTAGTCTTTTAACGGTAGATGCACAAGAGGTAATAAATAATGCATATCAAAAATCATTCATTGTATTAATAATCAGCATAATTTTAATTGTCGGACTGCTGTTCAGGCATTTTAGGTTAGTTGGTTATATTCGGCTTCTTGCAAAACAACGAGAGCTTAACCAGACTATGAACGACTTTTTATCTGTAGCAACACATGAACTGAAAGCGCCGACAACTATTATAAAGGGTTATTTATCTAACGTCGTTGAGGGCGATTTCGGACCTGTAAAACCAAAAATTAAAGAACAAATAGATGTAGCATTATCTCAGACTGATCGTCTCAACTCTTTGGTTCAGGATTTATTAAACGTTAGTCGTGTTGATCAAGGACGGATAGAGTATAAATTTACATCTGTTGATACTACAAAAATATTAAATACGATTATTGAAAATTATCGACCTATTGCAGAAGAAAAGGGTTTGAAATTAATCTTTAGTCCCGTTGACAACTTACCATTTGTTAATGCCGATGAAGGTCGTGTCCAAGAAGTTTTCACAAATCTAATAGATAACGCAATTAAATATACAAAAAATGGTAGTGTGAATGTTCAGCAAATACAAAAAAAGGATACAATTATCATAAATATTCGTGATACTGGTTTTGGAATAAGTCTTGAGGCAAAACAAAGGTTATTTCAGAGGTTTTATCGCGTAAAAACAAGTGAAACCGAAACCATTTCTGGTACCGGTTTAGGTCTTTGGATTATAAAGCAATATATTGAAGCTATGAATGGGTCAATTGATGTTGAGACAATGGAAGGTGTCGGGTCTAACTTTATTGTGAAACTACAAATAAAGTAGTTTTTTCAAAATATGAATATCCATTTATCTATATAGTGATTATGTTACAATTAACTGATATGGGAATAATTTTTAAAAGAACAAAAATACTAGCAACATTGGGACCAAAAACAAACTCAAGCGAAATGATAGAGAAATTAGCGGCAGCCGGTGTTAATGGTTTTCGTATGAATTTTAGGCATGGCACATACGAAGAACGTGATCAACAAATAGCCTGGATTCGTCAAGCAACTGAAAAAACAGGTAAGCCAGTTGCGATTGTGCAGGACTTACAGGGTCCAAAGGTTCGTTTGGGTAATTTAAATGAAAATACCGAAGTTTCAGCGGGCGACGAGTTAATTCTTGATTTTGCGGCCGAACATGATCACTTCACTATTCCAGTTCAATATAACTTGGCTGAAAAAACTAAATCTGGTGAAAGGTTATATATTTTCGATGGTAAAATACGCACGACGGTATTAGAAACCGTAAGTAACACTGCTATAAAAGTAAGAGTCGAGAATCCTGGTACATTAATGAGTCGAAAAGGTATTAATTTACCTGACACAGATTTTGCAGGTGATATATTAACTCCGAAGGATTTGAGTGATATAGAATTTGGGGCGTCGCGTGATATCGATTTTGTAGCCCTTAGTTTTGTTCAAAGTGCTGATGATATTAATAATTTACGTCAAATTTTGTTGGCAAATGGTTCTAGTGCTCAAATAATTGCAAAAGTCGAAACAAGGTCAGCTATTGTCGACGAAACACTCGAGGCGATTGTTAAGGCTAGTGATGGCGTAATGGTAGCCAGAGGTGATTTAGCGGTTGAAGCGGGTGCCGAGATTGTACCTATAGTTCAACGTCGAATTATTAACCTTTGCCGAAAGTATGGATGTCTAAGTATTGTTGCGACGCAAATGATGGCAAGTATGGTGCATCATCCTGAACCTACAAGAGCTGAGGTTAGTGATGTGTCAAATGCTGTTATCCAAGGGGCTGACGCTGTCATGTTGTCTGATGAGACTGCAAACGGCGATTATCCACTTCAAACTGTGGCTGCCATGAAAAAAGTCATTTTATATTCTCAAGACCACGAACCTGTTGAGCCAATAAAGGACAAATTACTAGATAATGATAAACAACGTGATGCAATTAGTGTTGCTTCAATTGGACTCGCAAAACAGCTAAAAGCATCTGTTATTATTGTCGAAACAAAATCTGGGGCAACAGCTGCAAACATTTCTACACACCGTCCAAATATTCCAATTATTAGTGTCACAAGTGAACTACGCTCTGCTCAACAGCTATCTCTTAGCTATGCTAATAGAAGTTATGTTCGGCCAGATAGTCCTGAGGCAGGCTTTGAAATAGCTAAAGAGTTGCAAATTGATGGATATTTTGGTCAAAATCCAACGACTGTAGTAATTGTTAGTGGTAAACATCCTGGCACGATTGGCGCAACCGACACTATTAAAGTGCGCACAATTGAATAAAGTATGGATTTTTTCAAAGTTTGCTGGACGCTAGTCCGTATTTAGAGTAAACTAAAAAGGATAAACATAAACGATTTATAACAGATGGTAAACGACAGAAAACTTATTATTGGTAACTGGAAAATGAACCTCAATATTCATGAGGCTAGTTTGTATTTACATGGACTATCTAAGTTGGTTAAGGCACACCGTGACGTTGAAGTCGTTTTAGCTCCTACTACATTAACTTTGCAAACTTTAAGTCTGCAAGTTAATACTAAACAGTTTAAACTTGCCGCACAAAATTTTTATTGGCGAGATAGTGGTCCATACACAGGTGAAGTTTCAGCATCTCAGTTGCGTGGCATTGTCCAGTACGCATTAGTTGGTCATTCCGAACGTAGACATAAATTTCACGAGATTGATAAAGACATTCGTTATAAGGTTGCAGCAGCAATACGAAATGACATTCGTCCAATACTTTGTATCGGAGAAACAGCCTGGGAGCATGCTAGTGGTGAAACAAATGACGTTTTACATGACCAATTGAACAGTGGTTTGGCTAATGTAACCAGCGAAGAATTGAGTAAAGTCGTAATAGCATATGAACCTGTTTGGGCTATAAGTGCTGGTCAAAATTCAGAACCAATTTTTGTATCTCCTGGTAATGTTACATCTGCAATTAGTGCCGTTCGGAGCCAAATTGAACATCTATATGGTCCAGATGCCGCAAATACTACTCAGGTTTTGTATGGCGGTAGTGTAACGGCCGATAGTGTGGCAGAATACTTGTCTATAAACGGTGTCGATGGACTGTTGGTTGGTGCAGCGAGCTTGAATGCAAACACATTTAATGAAATAATAAAGAAAGCACATAAAGGCTCATTAGTAGCCAAAAAAGATTAGGGGTGGATAGGTGAAAGATTTTGATTTTGATGAAATTGATCGGGCAGTGAACTCAACAATTACGAGTTCTTCGACTGTTGGTGATGATGACAATAATCAATCGATTCCTTCACCAGAAAAAACAGCTCCACTAGCTGGACGCAGGAGTTCTGGACAGTTTATGGATGTTGTTCATCCTTCGTCAGATATGCGAAGATCCCCGTTGATGATGCCAAATCGCGTACCAGGGCAGGGTGTTGTAACTGACAATTCAAAAGATTCAAGTGATAATCTTCCCAAGCCTAATGAACCACAAACAGATATTCCAAAAGATATTAAACAACCAGAAAATGAATGGCCAGATCCGATTGATTTTCATAAATCAAAAGAAAATTCACCAGAAGATTTTGAAGATACGGGTCATGATGAAAAAAATAATCAAAATGGTGACATAAATTTAGACGGTTTAAAAAGCCAAAATGACGCTAAAACTGATATCCAAGATGAGATTAGCCCCAAAGATGAAAATGAAGATGCGGACATCGATAAAATTAGCGACGATTTAACAAATGAGATGAACCATATATCCGAGGAATCTTCTGATTCGCCATTTATATCTGGTACAAAAGTTGATAAAAGACCACTTGGAGCATTTTCAGATGAATCAGTAGATAAAACAGAAGAGGAACCTGTAAATGTCGAGTCTCCGGTTGTGTCGCATGAAATTGAAGCGAAATCAGAATCTAAACCCGAAACAGAATCAGAATCCGAAATAAAATCTGAACCTGAAACCGAGACTGATACCAGTGCCAGCACAGTTATTCCAGCTGAGCTTCAAAACGACCTATTATCAATTGAATCTGATAACTCAACAAATTCGACAGTGCCAGTTGATAGTGGATCTGGAGAAGCCAATAATGGTGTCTCTAAATCGGAGCCTCAGTCTGTTGGTCCAACTTCAATAGTCCAACAATATAAAGAACAACCAAGTACTGGCGATAAAAAAACAGGCGCAATTTATGATACCGATGCTTACCATAAAGCACTAGTAAAGCCAGTAAAAAAGAAACCTAGCTGGTTGTGGGCTCTTTGGATTGCAATATTAGTTGTCGTTGGAGCAGGTTCCGGTGCAGCGATTTATTACTTCCTTTTGCCACTCCTATAATCTATTCAATTAGTCTATAATAGATATTAATGGATTTACTTGATGGACTGAACCCTCCGCAAAGTGAGGCTGTACAGATAACATCTGGACCGCTGCTTATTCTTGCAGGCGCCGGTAGTGGAAAAACAAAAACATTAACACATCGTATCGCTTACTTGATTGCACATAACAGGGTTTCACCAAATGAAATTCTAGCAGTAACTTTTACAAATAAAGCTGCTCGGGAGATGCGAGAACGTTTAGGTGTATTGCTAAATGAAAACAGTTCATATCGTGGTTTTATGCCCTGGATGGGGACATTTCACGGTATATGCGTAAAAATGCTTCGAATCGACGGTGAAAACATAAATATTCCCAAAAATTTTGTGATATACGATGAAGACGATAGACGAGGGCTAATTAAACAAGTTATGAAGCGCCTATCGATGAGTGAAAGTGATTTGAAATCTAGGTCAGTCAGTGCTGCAATTTCTAGTGCTAAAAACGAAATGGTTGGCCCAGATGAGTATGAATTAAGTGCCAATATTCCATTCCAGAAAAATATTTCCAAAATATATAAAAAATACGAAGAGCTTCGTAAATCGGCGGGTGCACTAGACTTCGATGACCTTTTGCTAGAGGTAGTTCATTTATTACGTGATAATCCAAAAGTTTGTAAAAAATGGAGAAAAACTTTTAAATATATTTTGATTGATGAGTACCAAGACACGAATTCAGCTCAATACAATATTATTAAATTATTAGTAAATGATAAACAAAATATCTGTGTAGTAGGGGATGATTGGCAGTCAATTTATAGCTGGCGGGGTGCAGATTTTACAAATATTCTAAATTTTGAACGTGATTTTAAATCTACTAAAGTAATCAAACTAGAGCAAAACTACCGTAGTACGGGTAATATTCTTGATGCTGCTAGTAATGTTATTTCGAAGAATATCAATCGGACTGAAAAAAAATTATGGACAAAGTCTGGCCCCGGCGCACCAGTTAATGTTCATGAACTCAACGATGAAGCTGAGGAAGCAAACCTAGTAGCTGAAAGAGTCTCATCCCATGTGTCTATAGGTGCTAGAAAATTTGGTGATTTTGCTGTTTTATATCGAACGAATGCCCAGAGCTACACAATAGAACGTTCTTTTTTGCGTTTTCGTATTCCATATCAGATAGTTGGTGGAGTTCGTTTTTATGATCGCAAAGAAATAAAAGATGTAATTGCTTATTTACGGCTAATTTATCAACCAAATGACCGTATGAGTTTCAGTCGTATAGTAAATATTCCCACCAGGGGAGTAGGTGCTATGAGCTTAGAAAAGTTTTTGCAATGGCAATCAGGTAGCGGTATGGATATAATAACTGCCTTGGAGAACGTTGATCAAACTAGCACCGTCACCGCAAAGGCAAAAGGTGCCTTATCAGATTTAGGTGAAAAATTAATTACTGTTCAGACAGATATAGAAACAACTTCTCCTATTGAAATAATCGAAAAAATACTAACTCTAACGGGATACCGTGAATATATTGCTGATGGTACTCCACAAGCCGAAGAACGCGAAGCAAATATTGGCGCATTGCTTTCTGATGCTCAAAATTTCACGTCTTTGCCAGATTTTTTAGAGGAAGTAGCATTGATGTCTAGCGCTGATACTAATAGCGATGGTCAAAAAGTAACTCTTATGACGCTTCATGCAGCCAAGGGGCTTGAGTTCCCAGTTGTTTTTATTGTTGGAATGGAAGAGGGGATATTGCCTCATGCTAGAGTTTATGAAGCCGGTCCTGCAGAATTAGAGGAAGAACGACGTTTGGCGTATGTTGGTATGACTCGTGCTCGTGAAGAGTTGCATTTAACTTATGCGCAAAGTCGTATGCAGTTTGGTCAACGTGGCTATAATCCAATGTCGCGTTTTATTGCTGATATTGGCGATGATATTGCAATCTCTTCACCATCAGTACCACAATTAAAACATGAACAAGAATTTTATAGTGATGAATTATTTACGGTTGGTGAAAATGTTCGTTCGGCAGTTTTTGGCAACGGTGAAATAACTGAAGTTGATGGTCTAGCACTTACAATTAGATTTGATGATGGACGTACTAAGAAATTAAATGCAGAATATGCCCGTTTAGAAAAAATATAAATAGTTAATCCATTAAATTGACAATGTAAAACGCTAAAGCTACAATTAACTCATGAAAAATAAAAACAATTATGGATTTACAATCATTGAAGTACTAATTGTTGTGGTGATAATTGTTATTTTATCTGCTGTTACTGCGTTATCGTATGCAAGCTTTCGGAAAAGTGCGGTTGCAACATCTCTTCAATCTGACTTAAGTAAAGCATCAGATGAGTTAAAGTTATATGAGCTTGATCATAATTCGTATCCGCACAAAAACGACTGTAGTGCAAATCCAGAAATAAATACCATTTGTTTAAAATCCAGTTCAGATAATACATTAACCTATGGATCATCAGATCCGTACAAAAGCTATGTAATAAACGCCAGTAACGGTAGTAACAAGTATCACATAACAAATGACACTACTCCAACCGAGGGTGAAGTAGAAATTCCTGTGGGAATTCAGACAATTAAAATTGGGAATCAAACTTGGATGCAGCAAAATATTAACTCTGGTACTAAAATACCAGCTACTAACGTTTTCACAAATGAAAGTCCTAGCGTTCAGGTGCCACAGAGACACTGCAAAGCAAATGACGATAACTATTGTAATGTTTATGGTGGGGTATATAGCTGGAATGAAGTTTTTGGCTATCCTGTAAATGGTGCCTCAGTAGAGGGTTATCAGGGTATTTGTCCTGATGGCTTTCATGTGCCGTCAAATGCGGATTGGACTGCACTAAAAAGCGAACTTGGTGGGGCTGGTGTGGCAGGTGGTAAAATGAAGGAAGCCGGCACTTCACACTGGACTATAGAAACCGGAGCAACAAATAGTAGCGGATTTACTGCTTTACCAGCAGGTTCGGCATATTATGAGAATTTCTCTAGCTTTGGCACAGAGGCGTATTTTTGGTCGAGTACACAATATGGTACTGAAGCTCTATATTGGTATATACCGGTAGGTTCAAATGGATTTGGCGGAGGGACTATTGATTATACAGTGGAAAAGAATAATAATGCACTTTCCGTACGTTGTATTAAAAACTAAATAATCTTATTACATAATAAAAAATTCGGTAAATAGTCTAAATGGTCATTTTTTGCTATAATCAAGTCTATGTTGTGGGACATAAATTGAATTAATGAAAAGTATGTTTTATAAATCAAAAACAACGTTCGGTGCACTTATTGTCGCAGTATTTTTTTTGGTATTTATTGCAATTCTTTTTATGTCGAATATAACCCATGCTTATGATGGCAATAATTCCCAGAGTGGAAGATTAATAACAATTCATGATCGTGGTATTGAAAAGGTTATTTTATCAAATTCAGATACCATTGGTGACGCCATAAAAGAAGCTGGGATATCGATTGACAAAAATGACGTAGTCGAGCCAGGCGCTGATCAAAAACTCGTTGCATCTGATTATCAAGTTAATATCTACCGCGCACGTCCTGTAATTATTATTGATGGCAATGTACGTCAGAAGATAATCACTGCTTTTCAAACTGCTGAACAAATTACCAAAAGTGTTGGGATTGTCATATATCCAGAAGATAAAGTGACAATCGACAGGATTGATAATATATCAGACGGTGCGGGGTTACAACTTACTATAAGTCGAGCTACTCAATTTACTTTTACTTTATATGGCAATACTTCAACTGTCCGTACTCGGGGTAAAACGATAGGTGATATGTTGAAGGAAAAAAGTATAAAACTTAGTAGTGACGATCGCGTATCATTAGATCAAAGTACGTTAATCACAGAGGGAATAACCGTAAAAGTTTGGCGTGAAGGTAAACAAACAATTACCGTTGACGAAGAAGTTGATTTTCAGGTTGAAAAAATCGAAAACGTCGATATGGATGTTAGTTATCGCGAAGTAAAAACTGCAGGCGTAAAAGGTCAACGCAGTGTAACTTATGAAGTTACTATTCAGGACGGGCAGGAGGTATCACGACTAGAGATAGCCAGTCTTGCAACGAAACAACCTATCAAGCAGATTGAGATTGTTGGCGTAAAAGGTCAATATAATACACCAAGTGAAAATGAAACGATTACCTGGGATTATTTAATTGCCAATGGCTACAGTAGAGTTCAAACAGCAGGCATTATGGGTAATTTAATGCAAGAGCATAAATTTAATACTACTGGTGACGGACTTGCCCAGTGGACTGGTGGAAGAAAATCTGAATTATACAGTATGCCTTATCCAACTAATATTTATACTCAGTTATCATTTCTTGTTCATGAGTTAAGTACTAATTACGCAAGTGTTGGTAGTGCAATTAAATCGTCTAGTTCATTAGAAGAATCTGTTCGAATCTTTCAAAATAAATTTGAAAAATGTGGTGTTTGTGCAGAATCAAATCGAATTGAATATGCTCGCAATATTTTAGCGAGCCATTAATATGACGTTAAAAAATAATAAATCGCTAGGGCAACATTGGCTTAAAGATCGTGATGTCTTATCTCATATTGCTGATTGTGCTGAATTATCATCCGATGATATTGTTCTTGAAATTGGTCCAGGTTTAGGAACGTTAACAAGTGAAATTTTGCGAAAGGCGGGCAGGGTAGTAGCGGTTGAATTTGATACTGAATTAGCCCGAAAATTACCTGCTCAGTTCCCTGGTAAAAATCTAGAAGTAATAGCAGGTGATATTGTTGAATTTGACTTATCTAAATTACCCAAACAATATAAAGTTGTTGCCAATATCCCCTACTACATCACAAGTAAAATTGTAAAGATGTTAATGACTTCAATAAATAAACCATCAATTACGGTTTTATTAGTTCAAAAAGAGGTTGCCAGACGATTAGCTGCAAAGCCAGGTGATATGAGTATTTTGTCAATTAGCGCTCAAGTTTTTTCTGAAGTAACATTAGGCGAGGTAGTACCAGCTTTATTATTTAGTCCCCCACCAAAAGTTGATAGTCAAGTTGTAATACTTCGCACTCGACAAAAAACTATATTTGATGAAATCAACCAAGATGATTTCTTCCGTGTCGTCAAAGCTGGTTTTTCTTCAAAACGTAAAAAACTCCGTAGCAGTTTAGCTGGCGGATTAAAATTATCCAAAGATGAAACTGAGGTAATTTTAAAAAAAGCCAATATCAGTCCTGACGTACGGGCTGAAACTTTAAATATTGATGACTGGGTTCGGCTGACTATAATTGTTTTAAAATAAACATACTACATAACAAAAGTCCACTTTAGAAGGACGGACCTTCTAAAGAGTATTTTGTCATATATAGATTATTAATTAACAAGAAACTATATCTGTTACAATAGTATCAAGATATGGAAAAAAAGTTATATATTACAACCGCTATACCGTATGTTAACGGTACGCCACATATTGGGAATGCCCTGGATTACTTATTGGCAGATATTTGGACGCGATATCAAAAACAGAATGATCATGAAGTTAGATTTTCCGTTGGTACAGATGAACATGGAAACAAAATAGCCGCAAAAGCAGCCGAGGCCGGACTTAATCCAAAAACCTACACTGATCAGACTTATGTAAATTTTGAAAATTTGATGAAAAAAGTTGGCGCTAGTTATACTGATTTTGTTCGTACAACTGACCCTCACCACATTAGTTCCATCCAATATATCTGGAAGACGCTATTACCGTATATCTACAAAGGTAAATATGAGGGCTGGTACTGTATCGGATGCGAGTCTTTTGTCTCTGATAAAGAAGCTTCTGCTAATGAAGGCATTTGTCCTGACCACAAGCAGCCATACCAGCGTCTAAGTGAGGAAAATTATTATTTCAAAACTAGTGCTTTTACGGATCAGGTTCGAGAAGCTATTTCAAGTGACGAAATGAAAATTGTTCCTGAATTTAGAAAGAAAGAATTCCTCGCATTAATGAAAGACGGACTTCAGGATGTGAGCATATCAAGGCCGAAAAAGAATCTAAGCTGGGGAGTGCCAGTACCTGATGACCCAAATAATATTATGTATGTTTGGCTTGATGCATTGGCAAATTATATTACAGTTTTAGGTTACCCAGATCAACCTAGTTGGCAAGAGTATTGGCCAGCTGACGTTCAGATTTTAGGTAATGATATTATACGTTTTCACGCAGGTCTATGGCCAGCTATGCTTTTGGGTCTAGGATTAAAATTGCCAAAGAAATTATTAGTTCATGGAACTATAATTGTTGGTGGAGCAAAGATGAGCAAGACAGTCGGTAACGTAGTTGATCCAAATCAGGTAATCGATGAATACGGCTTGGATGCTTTTCGTTATTATTTTTCGCGTCATATTCCGACTCTAGATAATGGTGATTTCACTTGGGAAAAATTTGAAAATTCATACAATACCGAACTTGCAAATGACCTTGGTAACCTAGTCCAACGTGTTGCGAGTATGATTACGCGATATCAGGCGGGTGTGATTGGTGTAGCGCCAAAAGGCGAGCATGATATGAGTGTTTATCACGAAGCAATGGAGTCGCTTGAATTTAATAAAGCAATTGATGAAGTTTGGTTAATGGTGCGAAGTTTGAACCAATATATTGAAAATGTTAAACCTTGGCAAATCGCTAAAAAAATCGGAAAGGACGCAGAAGCCGAAGCGCACTTAACTGAAGTTCTTGCCTATTCTGTCGGTGCCTTGCTTCAGATAGCTGATTTATTGGTGCCATTTTTGCCGAAAACTGCAAGTGAAATTCATAAAACATTTGAATCAGGTGCGATTGTAGCTTCGGAAAGTGTATTGTTTCCAAAAATTTACATACATACGAAAAATCCAAACACCCCAAAGGTTTAATATGTTGATTGACACACACTGTCATATTCATGAGTCCGACTACCCTTTAAGTGCAACAGATGTTATAAAAAGAGCCCATGAGGCAAATGTGGTGAAAATTATTTGTGTCGGCACTTGTGAAAAAAGTTCAAACGAAGCGATTGATTTTGCTTCAAAGAATGAAGGCGTATTTGCTTCTATCGGTGTTCATCCTCATTATGCAGATAACGCAAATCTTAATTTTATTACTAAATCGATACAACAAAATCACAAAAAGTTAGTTGCAATTGGCGAAATTGGGCTTGATTATTATTACAATAATAGTCCTCGTGAAGATCAGATTGATATATTAAAAAAACAAATCAAGATAGCATTAGAGGCCGATTTGCCGATTATTTTTCATGTTCGTGATGCATATGACGATTTTTGGCCAATTCTTGACGAATTTATATCATCTGGCCAGCAAATTCGTGGTGTTTTACATTGTTTTACTGGAACATTACAAGATGCTAAGGAAGCTATAAAAAGAGGTTTATATTTTGGTTTAAACGGAATAAGTACGTTCACAAAAGATGATCAGCAAAAAGTGATGTTCAATTCAATTCCATTTGATAAAATATTACTTGAAACAGACGCACCTTTATTGACACCGTACCCTTTACGTGGTAAAGTAAAAGTAAACGAACCAGCATTTATTAAAGAAATTGCCGAATATAACGGTATGGCTCGTGTTGTTTCATTTGACGAAATTGCCAGTTTAACAACTAAAAATGCTTGTACGTTATTTAAACTATAAAACAGACAAATACATTATATTAATTATCAACCTAGTTTTAGGTTTAAAAGAGGTTTTATGTCACAAGAATTCGCTGAACAGCGAACACCCCAGTTGGGTAATCACCCAAATTCGCAATTGCCCATTTATGATGAGCTAGACCTTGTGTACCAAAGCCAAACCGAGATTACAGCAAACAACAAACTGCAGTCCGAACGAATAATTAGTCCTATTTCTAAAAAGCTTTATGGATTAGCCCGAAATATTTCCGAAGCTCGAGCTTATAGACTAGACACTCAATTTTTTATTCATGAAGAAAACAAAAATCACTTTATGAAAGCTATATCAAAAAAACTATTTAACAAAGATATGCCCTTACGTCGTTACGAACCCTTAACAGAGGACAGGTTGATAAAGGAAGAGAGCGAAATTGGCGCTACGATATTCGGTACTACTAGGCCCAACGAACATGTCGAGTTTTTTAATCACGATCATCAAAATTGGTTTTTTTACCAAGGTATAAATGATTCAAGAGGCAACATAAAATCAGTCACTCTTCATTACGAAGTGCATCCAACTAGTGTTCTGCGTATAAGTAGTAATCCAGATATAAAGAATGAATTTATTGAAGGACAGGAATTAGATAATTTTTTGTCTGCAACAGAGATATATCACGAACGCGTCATGAATCAGATTTACACAGATCACTCCAATTCAGGCAAAAAAGCTGCTTAAACGTTATACTTAGGTAGTGATGAAAAACAATATAATTTATCTCGACCATGCTGCGGCAACACCCATGGATCCTAAAGTGCTGCATTTGATGAAGCCATATTTCAGTGATAATTTCTATAATCCGTCTAGCCCATATCAGCCAGCTATTTCAGTTAGAAAAGATTACGAAGATGCTAAAAAAACTCTGGCTATCTTGATAGGGGCAAAACAAAATGACATTATAATCACCGCAGGTGCAACAGAGTCAATAAATCTAGCATTCAATGTTACAAAAGGACATGTCATTACTTCAAATATTGAACATCATGCAATTCTAGCTTGCGCTGAAGTTCGCAAAAATACGATAGTGATGGTAGATAAAAAAGGCTTGGTGTCGGTTGATTCTATAAAATCAGCGATAAAACCAGACACTCAACTGATTAGTATTGCGCTAGCAAATAATGAGATTGGTACAATTCAACCAATAAGTGATATTTCAAGATTGGTAAAAAAAGAACGAGAAATTCGTTTAATAAGTGGAAATAAAATACCAATATATTTTCACTGTGATGCATCACAAGGCGCAACACAATTAGACGTAAACGTTGCCCGATTAGGAATTGACATGCTGACCTTAAATGCTGGAAAAATTTATGGTCCAAAACAGGTTGGATTATTGTGGGCAGCTAGTCACGTTAAGTTAAAAC
>JBAXKN010000016.1:0-16669 GCA_037135295.1 Candidatus Saccharimonadota bacterium | reverse complement strand
TGGTGCGGGCGGAGAGAATCGAACTCTCATCGCTTGCTTGGAAGGCAAGCATATTAGCCATTATACGACGCCCGCGTGTCGATATTATATCAGTTAATGCCGTTCGTGGTCTAGTGCCACCAATACCTTTTAGAAGGTCCGTCCTTCTAAAAGGTATAAATAGTTTATAATATGTTTTTGCTGATATTTAAATAATGTCTCTTATCTGTTACAATATCTTAGTCAAACAAATTAGTATGGCGAATGTAGCTCACTTGGTTAGAGCGCCGGGTTGTGGTTCCGGAGGTAGTGGGTTCAATCCCCATCATTCGCCCCAATAAAAAAGTCGGTTCTTGTAACCGTCTTTTTTATTGGGATGATTTCATGAGATTGAAACCACGAAGTAGTGGGTGAGACCCGCAAGTCTGCGGGTTGCAAGGAAATATTCCGATGCAAACTATGTTTGCAGTCGTTAATTTTCGGGGTCGCCAGAGGTGACCAATCCCCATCATTCGCCCCAAAACAAAATAGGAAAGCTTTACGCATTCCTATTTTGTTTATCTTTGTTTTTTGACGATAATTTTCTGGCAAGTGGGATGAAAAGTAAGAAGACTGCCATTGATAATAATACCCAAAAAACTGTGTTTAGAGCCAATACCTCATAATCTTTAAAACTTCTTATATATGAAGGCCCTGAAAAAACTGAAAAAGGGAAACCGACACTTGATCCACATGTGTCTTGGCCTACAGCACATTTATCTGAAATTACGACCACTAATGACAAAAGTGACATTAATATTCCACTGATGATTGAAATTATTATTCTAATAATATTCTTATTCATAAATTATATTCCTCACATTTAATTATAACAGTCTAATATGATATTACGTTATAATATAAACACAAGTTAAATAATATGGATTTGAATAAATACGTAGTAAAACCAGGCACAAGTAAGTTATTTCATAATAACGGTATTGCTGAAGTTGCTAATAGTGGTCATTTTGGTACTTCATCAGATATTTCTTTTGATCAACGCCAGCAAATTGAAAAAACTCGAAAACTTATTGCTAGCTATCAAAAATCTTCACTGGGAAATTCAAGAAGTATAATGAGGGCAAGGCCAGTCGTTAGACGTACTATGGTTCGGAATAGAATGCCGCAAAGGCCATCAACACAACATAGTCGTATTGTTAGTGTTGCCCCTAGACATTTTAAAGAACCTACACCAAGGTCGTATAATCCATATTCCTAAATTTCGCGAAGCGTTTCAATATCTGCGCCAAGAGTGTTTAACCTATTGGCGAAATCTTCGTAACCACGATTAATTGAATAAACGTCTCTTAATATTGATTGGCCAGGTGCTGCTAGCATTGCTAGTAATATTACCACCGATGGACGTAATGCTGGTGGAGATATAATATCTGCTGGTCGCCATTTTGTTGGACCTGAAATATATACTCTATAAGGGTCAACTAGCTCGATTTTTGCATTTAGTTTTTTTAGTTCTGTGAAATAAATCGCACGATTTTCATATGTCCAGTCGTGTAATAAAGTTCTACCATTTGCGGCTGTGGCAATTAGGCCAAGAAATGGTAAATTATCCATATTTACACCTGGAAATGGCATACTGTGTAATTTATCCTTTGGCGCTCTCATTTTTGAATGAAAAACTTGAATATCAACTAGACGTGTTTCACCGTTTCGGGCGGGATATTCGTCGCTTATTTTGAATTTTAGATCCATACTATCAAGTATTGCTAATTCGATTTCAAGGAATTCAATAGGGGCACGTTTGATGGTTATTTCTGAGTCGGTAACAACTGCGGCGGCGATTAAACTCATGGCTTCGATTGGGTCTTCGCTAATGAAATATTCTACGTTTTTATTAATACTTCTGACACCACGGATATGAAGAGTGGTTGTACCTATACCTTCAATTTTAACTCCTAGTTTTTGAAGAAAGAAACAGACATCTTGAACCATATAATTTGGGCTAGCGTTTCGTATAGTCGTTGTACCATCATAAAGCGCTGCAGCCATAATTACATTTTCGGTTGCCGTATCGCCACGTTCTGTTAGTAATATATTTTTTGTTACTATCTGTTTTTTTACTGTGGCTTCGTAATAATCATTTGTAGTTTCAATATTTAAGCCAAAAGGCGCTAGTCCAGCCATATGTGGTTCAACTGTACGGGTTCCTATTTCGCATCCACCTGCAAACGGTATTTTGAAGTTGCTATATTGATAAAGCAATGGGCCTAGTAGCATAATTACGGTTCGTGTACGTTTTGCGGCACTAACATTCATATTGTCTAGTTTTAATCTGGCAGGTGGAATTATTTCTAGGTCGTTTTTTTCGTTTAGCCAGCGTACTTTTACGCCTATACTCTGAAGTACCTCTATGATTCGATAAACCTCTTCGATACGTGCGACTCGTCGAAGAGTTGTTGTGCCGTGATTTAGCAAACTTGCACACAGTAAACCAACGGCGGCGTTTTTACTGGTTTTGATTTCGATTTCACCAGATAATTTTTTACCACCATTAACACGAAAATCAATCTTTCCAGTTTGATTTAAACTAACAAGTCCACTTGACAAAACGTCACTAATACGTGCCAACATCTCAAGGCTGATATTTTGACCACCCTTTTCGATGCGATTTATTGCGCTTTGACTAGTACCTAGGGCTTCAGATAGCTGAGTTTGAGTCAAGCCACGTGACTGCCTGGTATCTGAAATTAACTTACCAATTTTAACTTTATAGTCATCATTTGTCATTCAATTTATGATATACCAGTCATGATATAAAATCAACAGTGTTATAATTGAATAATATTGGAGAATAATCATATGAATGACAAGAAAATTGCATCACTTATTGCCAGTGAAGAAACCAGACAACGTGAAGGCCTAGAATTAATACCAAGTGAAAACTATGTTAGTCGTGAAGTGTTAAACGCACTTGGCAGTGTATTTACGAACAAATACTCTGAAGGTTATCCAGGAAAACGATACTATGGTGGTCAGGATTATACTGATCAGGTAGAACAACTTGCGATTGATAGGGCAAAGCAATTATTTGGGGCGGATCATGCTAACGTTCAACCTCATTCTGGCGCACCTGCCAATGAAGCTGTTTACAGCGCCTGGCTAAACCCAGGAGATACCGTTATAGCGATGGATTTGAGCCATGGTGGTCATTTAACCCATGGTGCACCAGTAACGCGTAGTGCGCACTTATATAACTTCGTACGTTATAAAATGAAGGATATATCGACTGGTGAAATTGATTATAATGAGTTACGTGAACTTGCACTGAAACATAAACCAAAAATTATTCTTGCTGGGTTTAGTGCCTACCCAAGGGAACTAGATTATGCCAAGTTTGCAGCAATCGGTAACGAAGTCGGTGCGCTGTTGATGGCTGATATGGCACATATTGCAGGTTTAATTGCAGGAGGGGTGGCGAAAAACCCGTTTGATTATGGTTTTCATGTTATTACCTCGACTACTCATAAAACCCTACGTGGTCCACGTGGTGGATTAATATTATCAAAAGGTGTAGTCAGTAACCCATTGAAGGCGCCAGAAAAAACTATTGAAAATATACCGACATTGATTGATAGGGCAGTTTTTCCAGGTATGCAGGGCGGTCCTCATATGCATTCGATTGCCGCTAAGGCAGTGGCTTTTTATGAAGCATTAAAACCGGATTTTAAACTTTACGCACAGCAAATTATTGATAATACTTCAGTTTTAGCAGATGAAATGCAAAAACGGGGTTTTCAGTTGATTACTGGCGGTACTAGCAATCACCTTATTTTAGCGGACGTTTACAAAAGTTTTGGAATTGACGGTAAGGTGGTGGAAGTTGCATTAGATTCGATTGGTTTAAATGTTAATGCCAATGTTATACCTGATGATACATTGCCACCTTTCAAACCAAGCGGTATTCGTTTAGGTACGGCAGCAATAACAACGCGCGGCTTCAAGACAAATGATATGGCACAAATTGCTGATTGGATGAGACAGGCGATTGATAGTCGTGATGATCCAGGTGAACTAGAAAAAATTAGATTACAGGTTACTAAAGTCGCTAGGACTTATTTTTTGCCAAGTGATAGATGAAGTTTTCTTCTAATTAATAAAACCCTCATAAAGAGGGTTTTATTATGTCAAAGTCAATATTATGTTGCTGTTGTTGTTCCAGCTGCATTTCCGGTGTAGACACAGAGGATAGTGTTTACTACTGTTGATGCGCTTCCGGGAGGAGTTGCAGTTCCAGATGTTTTTCCAGTCTCCATTGTGCCAGCACCTGTGTCAGAAGCGTTGTATGAAATTTTTACACCAAGTACGGTGCTTACGGCTGTTGCCCCTGCTGGAATAGTTGTTGGTCCAGCAGCAGGTGATCCAACTGTACCACTTGTTACATTAGTGATTCCACATACTGCGTAACCAATAGCGGTTGTACTTGCTGCGGCTACTATATTGTTATTAAAAGTTGCCCCACTATAGGCAGCTGATGATGTGGTTGCACCAGTCGCTTCATTGAAGCTGATAGGCCATGAGCTAGTTGGTGAATCAACTTGAAATATTCCAATTTTCTTATATACACTCTGTGCGTTTGATTTTGTTGCTGAACCATTTGCACGTGCAGTTACACCAGTATAGGAAACTATAGTAATAGCTGCCAAGATACCGATAACTACGATAACTACCAAAAGCTCAACAATAGTGAAACCTCTTTTCATCTTTTTACCCTTTTTTTAAATTTTTATATTATAAGTATAATTTAAGAACTATTAAAACACAAGCATAATGATAGAAGTTTTCTTCTAATTAATAAAACCCTCATAAAGAGGGTTTTATTATGTCAAAGTCAATATTATGTTGCTGTTGTTGTTCCAGCTGCATTTCCGGTGTAGACACAGAGGATAGTGTTTACTACTGTTGATGCGCTTCCGGGAGGAGTTGCAGTTCCAGATGTTTTTCCAGTCTCCATTGTGCCAGCACCTGTGTCAGAAGCGTTGTATGAAATTTTTACACCAAGTACGGTGCTTACGGCTGTTGCCCCTGCTGGAATAGTTGTTGGTCCAGCAGCAGGTGATCCAACTGTACCACTTGTTACATTAGTGATTCCACATACTGCGTAACCAATAGCGGTTGTACTTGCTGCGGCTACTATATTGTTATTAAAAGTTGCCCCACTATAGGCAGCTGATGATGTGGTTGCACCAGTCGCTTCATTGAAGCTGATAGGCCATGAGCTAGTTGGTGAATCAACTTGAAATATTCCAATTTTCTTATATACACTCTGTGCGTTTGATTTTGTTGCTGAACCATTTGCACGTGCAGTTACACCAGTATAGGAAACTATAGTAATAGCTGCCAAGATACCGATAACTACGATAACTACCAAAAGCTCAACAATAGTAAAGCCTCTGTCTTTTTGATTAAGTTTTTTATTTAGAACCATTACTGATGCCCTCGTTTATTGATTATGTTAATAATATACTACTGTCTAGGCATAAACACAAGCATTAATTATTATCATCATATAATATTAATAATATCCGCAATTGCGGATATTATTAATATTTAAAATTTTTCTATTAGAATGTAGTCAAACCAGTTGTACCAAAGTTGGTAGCATTATTGGCAGTTCCCCAGTACATACAAGTATCACCGCCGGCATTAACTGCTAGAGTAGTACCTGCTGACATATTACATAAGGCACTTTTATCAAAGTCATAAAATACCACTTTTCCACCAGTTGTTGGTGTAGCTGTTAATTTATATAGATGGAATACAGTCGTACCATTACCAGAAGTAGGATCTGCTACACCTATAGTTATACCTGATGGTATCCTTGCTACGCTAGCTAGTGTTCCAAATTCAGCAATTGTGACTGGATATTTTGCATCCGTATCAGCGTTAATCGCATCCGCTACACTTATTACTGATGCTACGTTAGCAACAGTTTTAGATTTATTTGCACGTGCAGTTACACCAGTATAGGAAACTATTGTAATAGCTGCCAATATACCGATAACTACGATAACTACCAAAAGCTCAACAATAGTGAAGCCTCTGTCTTTTTGATTAAGTTTTTTATTTAGAACCATTACTGATGCCCTCGTTTATTGATTATGTTAATAATATACTACTGTGTCGATATAAACGCAAGCGTTTTCATTATTCTTGTTTAGTTTAGTCTTCTAGATCCAACAATTTAAAGTGCGACTTCGGTGCTAGGGGCAGTGTGTGTCGGTTCGGTGGCGGTGTATTGACGAACAAAAATCCAATCAACCTGCATGGTACCAGAGAAGTTATTTAATTCCAGATATAAATTATCAGCAGCATCATTGACATATGGCGAGACTGTATTTGCTGTAAGGGCGTCGACCGCGTAATCAATACGTGTACTTTGACGGAATGATGACTTAAAACGACGCCAACCAAGCCCATATCCACTCTGAAGCGCAACACCCGATTGACTTGCGTTCCCAGAAGAGTTTGAACTTTCCCAGTATAGGTTATTATCAGAATAGTAAACTATATCCCAACCATTTTCCCCATTATTAACATCACTTTTAAACTTATCTGCCAACGATACTGCCGCTAGGCGACCTACTTGACTTGCTCCACCCTTTTTTATCATAGCCTCAGTAATAGTATTATTACCTAATGTATAATTACCTGCTCTTATTGAATCGCGAGCATTAGGAAGGTTTAATAAACCACCATTCAACAAAGGATATGAAGCATTGTATTTATCTGTCCACTTACTGGTGTCTACGGATGCACCACTAAAATCGTCACCAAAAATCATTGTGTTTGTAATATTTGAAGAGCTCGTCGCGCTTGTATTTCTGTAATACATATTAATATTCGTATTTCCAGTTGCTAAGGCACCACTATACTTTACCCAATATTTTCCATCAGATTCTTGCCAATATGGCAATTCTGTACCATCTAGTTTAGTAAAGCGAAGGTCGGCGTAATCACCGCTGACTTTTGGTGTACCAGCAGACCCGTAAAGTAAATTAACCTCAGAACTAGACATTCCACGCTTGAAAAACCTAACCTCATCTATTTTACCATTTACATAGCCTCCTGGAATCGTGTCTATTCTACGGCCACCAATAGCTGGTGTCAGAGTTTGAGCACCAATTGAATTTGCAGACGTCACGGTACCAATCGAAACACCGTTCTGATAGAGGGTAAATACGTTTCCGACCCTTGTTACAACGAGATGTAGCCATGTGTTGGTTACCGGGACTGTTGAGGTGTTAAGAACGGTATTCCAGGCATTGGTAGTTGAGCCGAGAAAGTTAATAGTGTTATTCGTTTCTAGATAAAGTATATAACCAGTCTGATCACTTGCCCCCCTACGGTCAAAAATAATCTGGTAGCCCTTGTTGTTTACTGCAAAATTTACCCATGTTTCTAAAGTAAAGTCTCCGCTTCCAGGATCTAAATTTGTACTTGTTGGCAGTGTAACCTTATCATCTATGCCGTCCAAAGAGATACCACCACCGAATTTACCTGAAGCCCAGGCCATGCCTGTAGTATTTGGATTAGTAGCTGTTCCACTATTATTGTTACCAGACATGTCCTCAAACCCAAAAGTTGCCCCATTTGCAATACTTCCTGATGTTATATTACCAAAATGGTACGATGCGGCTAAATTATTATTGTTCACAAAAGCTGAATCAGTAAAAGGTGATACAGCCAACTCATAATTCGTCAAATCTCCGCCCGAACTATTGGTAATTGTGATTGGTCGCTTATATGCCCATGTTCCGCCGCCACTATTTGAAAGCGCGATTGATGATCCGCCTAATTGGTGTATAGAAGATTTAATAGTGCTACTATGAGATACGTCGCGGCCGGCAATGGTTTTAGTACTAGTAATAGTAACTCCAATAGTGTTGGTCGTTCCTATAGCGGTTTGCCTGACTGCTGGGTCGGTTATAGAGGGATTGTTGGCGGTTGTGTTGGCGGTTGTTGATCCAGAAGCATAGTAATTGACGACAAATCCACTTGTGCTAACACCATCAACAAGTTTAGTGTCATCTGTTTTACAAAAAGCTGCAGTATAGTCATGTACGCATGTTGGTTTTTGCCAAGGTTCAGTACAATTTGTGCCAACATTAGCATAAGTGGATGGCATGACGACTCGTCGCCATAAAGTGTTGTCTTTTACAAAATAGACGATGTTTATCATTAGTTTTGAGTTTTGGTTGACTGTTGCACTGTTGCAGGCATTCGGTTGATTTACCAAGTTAATATAATTTTTTCCCGAAGATAATGGGTTTGTAGGAGTCGCATATGAATTTAGAATTAGCATTGTACCGTTTGCTGTACTGGCATTTTGGAAAGCTGTTGTAGATGTACTACCATTATCATAACCTTGACCTGCCGAAAGAGTAAAATTATTTGTTGCTAAATACCCAGCACTAGATTTAACATCGGTGTCGATTTGATTTAATGCGTCTTGAATACTATAAGTAGTAGAATTAGCGCTTCTAGATGCCAGAACATCTCCGGTCATATTAACAATTGCTCCGATAAAAACACCAATTGTCAGTAAAACTATTGGCGCAACTATTAGCATTTCGATAATAGTAAAGCCTGATTTTTTTGAGTGCTTAGTTAATGGCCTTACTGTAGTAAGACTTTTTAATTTGATGTTGATATATTTACTAAGGTTTGACATAAGTTGAATTATTTACTGTTTGCAAGGGGCTGCCATATGTAACTGTGACGCTAATTTTTGATATCGATATATTAGTTGCGTAAGGACAACTGAATGTAATTGTTCTTTTGACATTTGATAATCCTTCTACTGTAACGGTTTCGTTTGGAGCTGGCAATCCGACTGGAGAAGTAGTACAAGGATTTGTTGCCAGCGGGCTGTATTCACTTATATATTGATCCGTGAGATTTCCAGCTCTTGATTGCATTCTGGCTTCGCCGCCATCTTTAATTACAACAGCGTATAGTTGGAATCCTGATATCAAAAAAGCAGCCGCAATGAACAAAGTTATTAAAAGCTCTACTGCTGAAAAACCCGATTGTTTTATGTGTATTTTTTTCATTGATTCTTACTCGTTATCATACAAACATTTTTATTCATATTTATTCCGGCTAGTATTTTTGGACATTCTGTTGTTGCATTTTCGACTATATAATAAAGATTAAATTTCTTACACTCATCAGTTGCTAGTGAGCATAATGTCCAGCCGTTAATAGAATCATATTTAAGAGGTTGGTAAACGTAGTTGTCTTTCGATATATCTATTGTCGCAGTTACTCCTGCTTCAGTCTGTGTGGTATTATTTGCAGGGATAAATGTTGTCTTCGCGCTAATCTCTTTATTTTCATTACTTGTATCTAAACCTGGTGCAATAAGCGATCTTATATCAATATCGACTAGTGCTTCGGTCATAGTCGCAGCAGACGTGGTGATTAATGTTGAAGGGTAAGAAATGGTATGATTTGAGGTAGTTGTTGGTGTTAGATAGCGGATTATAACAACACCTGAGCCACCAGCGCCACCAACACCAGAACCACCACCGGCACCTCCGCCACCACCACCTCCAGTATTCGTTGTTCCAGCTACACCATTGGGATACCCACCAGCTCCTCCGCCGCCATTACCTCCAGAACCATGAGTACCATTGTTCCAAGTAGACCCTCCTCCTCCACCTCCGTAATATACAGATGAACCACTAATACTATTTGAAATGCCGATTCCGCCATTACCCGAGGTAGATGCACCTGTTGGATTGCTACCAACACCTCCAGCTCCACCACCACCTGCCGAAGGATACGGTGAGGCATAGTATGATGATGTTACCGTACCACCAGCATTACCTTGACCTGTTGTGCCAGCACCTCCATTTGTCTGAACTGTACTGGTGGAGCCTCCTCCACCGCCCGAACCGCCGACAGTTGCTGAAGACGCTAAATCATTTTTCCCACCATAACCACCACCCACAGCTGTAAGTGTACTGAATACTGAGTTTTGACCGTTTGTTGCGCCAGCTGCTGAGGCCGCATTTCCCCCAGAACCTCCATTGCCAACTGTGACTGAATACGCCTGAGCGTTAACAGTAAATGTCATATTATTTATTACTCCGCCAGCACCGCCACCGCCGCTGACTCCTCCTCCACCGCCAGCAACAACAAGCACTTGGGCGCTGACAGCATTAGTGCAGGTTAGTGAACTAGTACCAACAGTTGTAAATTTGTGGACTGTATATAATCCATCGTGTGTGGTAATACCACCTGTCATAGTACAGTCGGCTGCTGTAATAGTAGTGTCAGTCCCAGATGTGTAGTATGTTTCAAGTTGTTGAGCAATTGTCTCGACATCAACTTTTCGTTCTACATCACGACCATTGGCTTGCGAGCTGCGCAAGTTTACGACGCCCAAAATTAATAATATGGACATAATACTAATTACAATTATAAATTCTACAATAGTAAATCCGCGGCGGTTCATATGTATTAATCATAAACGTCTTGCGTTAAAATCGCAAGTATTTAGAGGTGATAACTAATCTTATATTTCGAGAGGTTCTTGTTCGATTTGGACCCGGAATTTATCGCGTACTTTTCCAATAATTTCGTCACGCGCATTTGCCAGGTCTTGGTATGATTTGGCAGATTCATTGATTAGTACCAGCGCGTTTTTGTCATAAACTCTAATGCCAGATATTAAACTACCCTTAAGACCAACATTTTCAATTAACCATCCTGCAGGCACTTTGAAGTGTCCGTCGCCCATGTCGTACATTGGAATATTAGGATTTACCTTACGTAAATCTTCTAGCTGCCAATTTTCTACAATTGCGTTTTTAAAGAAAGACCCAGTGTTAGGTAATATTTTTGGATCGGGAAGTTTTTCTTTTCTAATATCGATCACGGCATTTCTGATTACTGCTACGGTAAATATTTTGATATTTCTTTCATCAAGATATTTTTGTAATGATTCATAAAATGGCGGTTGAGGCTGGTTTTTGGATAATTTTATCGTTATTGATGTTATAACGTAACGTCCCGATTCGTCACCACGGAAAATGCTATTTCTATACGAAAAACCACATTCAGTATCTTGTAAAGTTACAAATGTATCGTTTTCGATATCATAAGCCTCTAGCGATTGAAGGGTATCAGCAATCTCTTGGCCGTACGCGCCAACGTTTTGGATAGGTGTGGCACCAGCTGTTCCTGGTATTGCCGACATTGCCTCGATTCCACTCAATTGCATATCGACAATACGTTTCACAACCGAGTCCCATTGTTCACCTGCACCAATGCGTATTGTGGTTGAAAGAATGTCATCAGAGATAACTTCGAAACCAGTAATCCTTATTCGGACAACAATTCCATTAAAACCCTCGTCTTTTGCGATAACATTGCTTCCGCTTCCGATTATGAAAATAGGTAATTTTTGTTTTTTCGCATTTCTACAAACCATGGCGACCTCATCGCCGTTCCTGACTTCTGTAATGAATCGAGCGTTTCCACCAATTTTCATAGTCGTATAGTTTTTTAGCGGTATTTTTGTGTGAATTTTCATACGGTCATTATTATAGCTCAAAATTGCCATGCGTGATATAATTATCTCTGTTATGCACCCGTAGCTCAGCGGATTAGAGCATCTGTCTTCGGAACAGAGGGTCGGCGGTTCGAATCCGTCCGGGTGTACCAAAATAATAATCCTATCATTGATAGGATTATTATTTTGGTAGATTTGCGAAGCGAATCCGAACCGTAGGTTCGGCGTAGTGATTAGAGTTAAAAAGTGTTTACATTTTTTAACGAATGAACGGAGAAGGCTTTGGCCGCTATCCGTCCGGGTGTACCAAGTATCGGCACTATACTATAGTGCTTATTTATATATAATGGGATTATGAATATAAACAAACAAATATACAAAAAAATAAAAATTAAACATATACTAATGTTGTTCTCGTTATTATTACTAGTAGCTATTAGTTTTGTGGTTTTGATGTTTTATCAAAATGCGAATACCATACTCGTAGTCACTTCTAGTGGTGGAATGTGTAGTGGTGGGTGTAACCATCCTAAATATCGCATATTAAATGATGGGACATTTGAAGGTCATAGAAAGTTAAGTAGTTCGGAAGTCAGTGAATTAAAAGAAGTTATAAATGATACAGATTTTACAGAATACACAACAAACATTGATCCAAAGTGTCAGTCCTTTGTAGATGGTTCCGACGAAGTTCTAATTTTTCCAAATAAACATGGCGACAATAGATTTACTACATGTATGTTAAATATTCCTGAAAATGATAAAGCATATTCTTTTATTCATAACTTATTAAACATTAGCGAAGAAAAGGTTCAAATACAGTAATGGAAAATTCAGAACAAAAAATTAATACCATTCAAGATAATTCGGGTGAAACTTCATTCAGAGACGTTGAACTTGCTAATTCAATCGAAGATGCAGTCCTTGCTATTAACTTTGGAGAAGGTCGAACAGTCGTTCCTATTGATAGCATCGAGACTATAGACCAGTTGAAAAAAGCCAAACTTGGTGTAGATTATAGGGTTGTTGAGAACTCAGAACCTGGTATTACTTCTGTTTTCGACAGAATTGCATTTGATCCAAAAAATGTTCGAACTCAATCTTTTGCGATATACGAAGGTGATAAACCTGTCGGGTCAATGTCGTTTATTATTGAACCAAAATCTTGGATTGTAGAAAATGAAAGATATTTTCAAAAAAGAGGCGAAGGTGTAATAGTGCTCGATGCACATGCTGTATCAGGTCCTGAATTGCCTGAATTTTATATCACTCCAGGATGGACAAAGGTTTCAGATTCTCATCGTGGATCACTGGCGCTTCCTGGTTTTCGTGCCTTTATGAGTGTTATGGAGGTGTTAGAAGATTCAGCGCCAGAAGGTACCTGGATTGAAGCTGTTGCACAGGGCCAATTACCGTATGACGCAAACAATGAAGCGGTCAATCTATCAAAAAGTGAAGTTGGTACTGTAATTCCGTTTAATGAACTTCCTTTTGATATGAGCCTATTCGGACTAAGTAGCGAAGGAAGTGCTTCAACTGTTAAAATGGCAAAATCACTAGGTTTAAATGAAATTATGGATATTTGTTCTCCGTCTACCTTGGGGCCAGTATTTGCTAAAAAAATTAAATAACGAATAATCTACATTCGATAAATCGTCAGGTTCTTTGGATTTGTTCGTTCGGCAGCACTTTCATTAGGAACAACAGCAAGAATCACTTCACTAATAGTAGACTTTATTATAATTTCATTAGGTAGTTCTGTGATGGCTTCATCAAATCTATCCTTCGATAGGTCTCGTCCAATTGTAAGGTGGGGAGTGAAATCATCTTCATAGATTTTATGTTCCATATTACACAAATTATTGTTTTCTTTTATGAAATCAAGCATTTCAATCTGTAGTTTTGATAGTTCATCTTTGTTTTTTGTGTCAACCATAATACAGCCATTTTTGGTGTCGTCTTGTCTGTCTAGATGAAGCCTAGAAAATTCAAGTTCAATTTTTTTATTAAATTTGCTGAAAAACTTTGTCAGGTCAGCTTTTAGTTTGTTTGCTTTAGAATCTGTAATGAAACGTGGCTGGGTCAAGGTGATATGCGCTTCGTAAGGTACATCGAATGTATTGGTATCTGGGTGATATTCTAGGTCATATTTATTCCTGAAACTATCTAACCAGTCAGGTTTTTCGGTAATGTCGACATTTGTGTATATTGCAAAAAACTTCATTATTTTATTATCCATATCTTTCTAAGTGTAATGAACAGATTCTTACATGACAAGACAATACTGCATTGAATCATAATATTATTATGTTTTTATTCATATTTATTTTATACTAAATAATATATAAAGAAGGGTAAAGAATAAACATGTTTTTAACAAAAATCAGATTAAGTTATTATTTTGTGATAGTATTCGCGGTATTTTTGGTACTAGTTACTTTTATAATGCCACGAGTAAAGTTTGAAGGCGGGGCGTTAGCCTTGTTCTCTGTAAACTCATTTCTTTATGGATTTTATATTTCACCAATTTTAGGTGCACAAAAGGCTAGAATAGAGGAGTTACACAAGATTGTTCGTTCAGAAGCGAACGCTATTTTTGCGATGGCACTTATCGTCGCAAAATTACCTGATAAATTTCGTGAAAAAATTCAAAACATGCTATTAGATTATGTTGACCATGCAATGCGACACCGAGTGCCTGCTGGCGGTGAAGAAAAATATGAAGCGATGATTGCATATTGTCTAGATTACAAAGGTGAACACCAAGTAGAGATAGATAAATTACTTGATAAATTGATTGCGAATCAACAAAATCGAACGAACTATGCAATGCAACTTAGTAATAGGGTGTATAGCAATGAGTGGATGATAATGATTATATTATTCTCTGTTACGCTATCATTTATTTTATTATTAGATACTGGTGAAGGTTATATTTATAGGATTTTGGCAGCACTTCTTTGTACTGGTTTAAGCATGCTGCTAATAATTCTATTAAAAATGTCGACCTTGACACATAAAAAAGCTAAACAGATATGGAACCCGTACAAGAAATTAATTGATAGTCATTTTTATAGAATCGATTAATGTTTTAGGAGGACTGATATTCAAGAATACACGTAGTGCATATTCAGGTGACTAAAGTTTTTTCTTTAGTCTCTTGTTTTCATACATATTATCGTCTGCGTCCATAATCGATGTATCCCAATCTGTATATCTATGAGCTGTAGCTGTTCCGATAGATAGAGATAGGGGATTATTGTTATTGTTGTTATTATTATAGTCAGCAAGGCTAGTTAAAATTCTTTCAACTGTTTCTTGAGCCGTATCTTTGTTTATGTTTGGTAATAGTACTACAAATTCATCACCACCTGCACGACAAACACAGTCTTCTTGACGAAAAACATCTTTTAATACTATGCCAACTCCCTTTAAAAGTTCATCACCAGCAATATGACCATATTTGTTATTGACTTCACGCAATCCATCAACGTCAATATTAATAATACTAATTGGATATTGACGACTGTTTTTCAATATCTCACTTTGTTCATCTAGATGATGTCTGGAATATAAACCAGTTAAGCTATCTTTTAATGCCATTTCCTTTAATTTTTCTTGAAGTCGTTTTAGTTCCGTTATATCTACGACCCCCATAGAGCTATATAGTATTTCGCCATTTTCATCTTTTTCAATCAATAAATCAGCTAACACTGATAAAGACGATCCATCTTTTCGAATATGAGTCATTTCAGAATTAATTCGAATTGATTTATGCTTTGGGTCATTCATTTTAATTTCTAGTTCCTGACGTTCTTCGGAATCGATCAAGTCAATAATCGATAGTTCTTTTAATTCTGAAAATGAGTAACCATACATTTTTTGGAAATTGTAATTAGAGATTCCAATCTTATTTTTTTCTCCGTTTGTTGATTCGATAGCGATACCCCAATTAGAAGTAGAAAAAAGCTTGTTCCATTTTTGATTTTGTTTTTCAACTCTTTTGATTTCATCAATATCTACTCTTGTTCCGAAAACCGATATTATATTACCGTCGTCGTCATAATTAATTATTTCAGCTTTATCTCTGACCATGTGCCAAGCACCGGTTTTATCTATTAGCCGTGAGTCACATTCAAAAGATTTCTCATCGCCATTTATAAAAGCTTGCCATTGTTCATCTTTTTCTACGGCATCGTGTCTATTAGTAAGGTAGGATATGATTTCATAAGTAAATTTTTTTGTTTCGTCTTCGTCATAACCGAGAATTGAATAACATTCCGAATCATATGTTTTTTTATCTGTTAAGGAATCCCAGTTCCAAAATCCAGTTTTTGTTGTTTTTAATAATATTTCGACTTTTCGTTTCTCGTCAACAAGTTGGCTCATGATTTGTTCATAATCATCTATTGAAACATCATCAGCATCCTGGTCAGGCATCTCGATAGAGCCATCTAACCTTAATAGATTTGCAAATTTCTTACCATCAACTTCTGTCTGAACCGCTTTTAATGCCATTTTAGCTAATTTTTTAGAAGCGTATTGTCGAGTTTCTACATCTGGGCTTTCAAATCTTTTAGCTAACTCTAATAAGTCTTTAGGTTCAAAATCGTCACAGTCATTTATTTTATCCATAATAAAATACCTCGGCGTTATAAATAGGTGATTATGCAATTATATTTTTTCATTAACACCTATTAATCACATATATTATACCACGCAAACGTAGTTATGTAAAGCTTGTTAGTCGTTTTGACAACCCCTCTTTATCGGTAGAGGATTCATTTTTAAAGTTATATATCATTTCTTGCATCAACAGAGGTAATGGTGTACAATCAATTTTTGTAAATAGGCAAGTATTGCAAATTTATTCGGGCCCATAGCTCAGCTGGTTAGAGCACCTGCCTCTTAAGCAGGGTGTCGTGAGTTCAAGTCTCACTGGGCCCTCCAAATTAAATATACCAACCCTTGTGGCTGGTATATTTAATTTGAACGTTCTGTAAAGAATTGAATCCACGACACGCCAATAGGGTGTCGGGAGTGAGAACCGCAGGTCTGCGGTTCGCAAGGCCGGAAGCCGGATGACGAACGTCACCGACTGAGGCGGGGTCG
>JBAXKN010000015.1:0-17751 GCA_037135295.1 Candidatus Saccharimonadota bacterium | reverse complement strand
TAGGCACGCCGCCAGCATTCATCCTGAGCCAGGATCAAACTCTCCATAAAAAGATGTATCGATAAATCGATACGATCATATACTCAATATAAACTGACGATGATTTGCACAACTAAATTGTCAAAGATCTTTTAATCTGTTGCAACTCCACGTTGTTTCGCCCAAATATGCGCGACCAGATTGTTATCAATCATAACTCATAAGTTATATGACAGTCAAGTGTATTTTATCTTTATCAAGTTGCTAAAAATACAACAACACCAATTACTAAGCCTAGTATTACGCCAAATACAACTTCAAGCGGTGAATGGCCCTTTGCTACTCTTGGCAATTTAACTTTACTTTTACTTTCTTTTATTAAAGCATGGATTGCTAAACCTTGCTCACCCGAAGAACGACGTACCTTCATGGCATCATACATAACTATCAAAGAAAAAAGGACAGCTAAACCAAATAGGCCCGAATCAATACCGTCTTTTAGCCCTATTATAGTTGTCATCGCTACCACCGTAGCACTATGAGCGCTTGGCATACCACCAGACATAAATAGATAGGACCTAAAGCTATATTTTTCTTTTTTTACAGAATATATTACATACTTTACGACATGTGCCGTAAACCATGCTAATAAAATTGTAACCAAGTATGGTGATATTAACCCAACATCCACTACCTATACCTCCTCGTCTACGTCCTTACTTTGATCCTGTTCTGGCATTAAACCAATTGAAGCCACCTTATCACCATCACGGACATTCATAATTCGCACACCCTGTGTAGTTCTACCTAAGGTTGGGATATCTTTTTGGCCCACTCGGATAGACTGACCCTCGTTCGATATAAGTAATACTTCGTATGCTTCAGCTTCTAGTGTATGGACTGCAATTATCGGACCAGTTTTTACTGTAACGACGGCCGCTTTAATTCCAACACCACCACGCTTATGAATTGAGAAATTTGATACTTTCGTTGCCTTACCATAGCCATTTTCACTAATGACAAGTAATTTTCGACTATCATCAACTATATCCATTCCAACAACTTGATCATTAGGTCGCAAACGCACACCTCTTACCCCCCTTGCTGAACGACCCATTGGCCTTGCATCTTTTTCATTGAAACGAATCGCCTGACCAGCCGACGTCGAAATAATGACATCGTTTTCACCATTAGTCTTTTTAATCCATTTTAATTCGTCGCCATCATCTAATTTTATTGCGATCAATCCGTTAGTACGAATGTTTGCATATTCTTTTAATGGCGTCTTTTTAATAGTTCCCTTCGTGGTAGTCATAAATAGATAACCTTCATCACTTGCGCCTTTTTCATGGCGAATAATTGAAGTAATCTTTTCTTCTGGCTGTAGCTGTAATAAGTTAACTGCTGCTACACCTTTTGCGATAAAGCTTGCTGCTGGCACTTCGTAGGCTTTCAAACGGAAAATTCTACCTCTATTAGTAAAGAATAACAAGTAATCATGGGTACTTGCAGGTACTAATTGGTCAATTATATCCTCAGCTTTAGTGGTCATACTTCTCTTGCCTTTACCACCACGATTTTGACGACGATATTCACTAACAAGTGTACGTTTTATATAATTTTCAGCAGTAAGCAAGATTACACTATCTTCTTCCGGTATTAACTCTTCGTCACTAAACTTACCTAATTCATAATTTATCATCTGGCTTCGTCTATCGTCACCGTATTTTTCTTTCATTTCGACAAGTTCTTGTTTGATAACTCTCAATATTTCATGCTCATCAGCAAGTATTGCTTCTAATTTTGCTATCAATTCAGATAGTTCTTTTAATTCATTTTCAATTGTTTCACGCTCTAGGCCCGTTAGGCGTCGAAGTTGCATCGCAAGAATAGCTTTTGCTTGTATAGAAGATAGCTTAAACTTACCTATCAAGGCTACTTCAGCATCATCAGTTGTTCTGCTGGCCCTAATAGTTTTAATTACTTCGTCAATATTGTCCAAAGCAATCATATATCCTTCGAGAATATGTGCTCGCTCTTTTGCTTTTTTCAGCTCGAATTCCGTTCGACGACGAACAACAACTTGTCGATGTTTTATGAATTCACTTAAAATTTCATGTATACCTAATATACGAGGCTGGATGCCATCGATTAGTGCCAGCATATTAAAATGAAAACTAGTCTGTAATGACGTTAGTTTAAATAATTGGTTCAATACTTTCTTTGGGTATGCATCTTTTCTTAACTCAATAACAACTCTAACTGAGCCACGGGCACTTTCATCTCGCAAATCGCTTATTGTTGTAATTTTTTTATCTTTTACTAATTCAGCGATTCTCTCTATAAGTGTTGCTTTATTTACACCAAAAGGTATTTCCGTAACAATAATTTGATGACGACCTTTTTTGGTTTCTTCAATTGAAGCAACTGCCCTGATGACAACACTACCCCTACCGGTTTGATAAGCCTGACGCATTGGTTCACCACCATAAACTATTGCACCAGTTGCAAAATCTGGACCTTTAACATACTTTAATAAATCATCTAGTGTAGTAGTTTCAGGATTGTCAATTAGGTGTATTGTAGCATCAACAAGTTCACTTAAATTATGTGATGGTATACTTGTCGCCATACCGACAGCAATACCAATCTGGCCATTTAATAGCAAGTTTGGTAACTTTGCTGGCAAAACAACAGGCTCTTGTTCAGAACCATCGTAATTATCTCTAAAATCAACTGTATCTTTGTCTAAATCTGTTAACAGTTCATTGCCGGCTTTATCTAGACGGGCTTCTGTATAACGAGCTGCAGCGGCAGGGTCACCATCCATTGATCCAAAGTTACCTTGACCGTTCACTAATGTATAACGCATCGTCCAGTTTTGAGCCAATCGAACCATAGAATCATAAATAGCCGTATCACCATGTGGATGATATTTACCCATAACGTCACCTACGATACGAGCAGATTTTGTAAATCTTCCACCAGGTCTTAAGCCTTGTTCGCCCATTGAGTACAAAATGCGACGATGGACAGGTTTTAAACCATCACGAACATCAGGTAAAGCACGATCAATAATCACACTCATTGAATATCGTAAGAAGTTATCTTCCATGACATCTTCAATCGTTTCCTTTTCTACAACACGTGAATGTGTTTGTAATACTTCTTGTATAATTTCTCCCTCAATTGATGTATTTTTGTCATCGTCCATAATTATATATCCAACTCCTCAAGGCTAAGTGATTTAGCACGACCTTGTATAAAACTTTTTCTTAAATCAACTTGATCACCCATCAATTTAGTAAAGATTGCGTCGGCCCTCTCAGCATCTTCTACTCTAACTTGAATTAAAACACGATTCTCTGGATTCATAGTTGTATCCCAAAGTTGTTCGGCATCCATTTCACCCAAACCTTTATATCGTTGTAGCATCGTGATACCAGCTTGTTTCGTTCTATCAGATTCATCATCGACTTTGACCCCTTTTTCTTTTCTATCAACGATTAGACCATCAACTATCGAATCACGCTCGTCATCACTGTAAGCATAAAACTTTTTTGTACCTGCTCGAAGTAAAAATAGAGGCGGCTTGGCTAGATATATATAGCCACCATCGACAACTTCACGCATGTATCGGAAAAAGAACGTTAGAAGCAACGTTGCAATATGACTACCGTCAACATCAGCATCTGTCATAATCACAACCCGATGATATCTTAGCCCAGATAAATCAACCTGATCACCCATTCCAACACCCATAGCCTTGATTAGACTGACTATTTCATTATTTCCAAGCATACGATCAAGTCTAGCTCTCTCTACATTCAATACCTTACCTCTTAGAGGTAAAATAGCCTGGGTTTTACTATCACGACCCGACTTGGCTGAACCACCAGCAGAATCACCCTCTACGATGTATAATTCCGAATCAGCAGGATTCTTACTAGAACAGTCTGCTAACTTACCAGGGAGCAGGCTCATACCATCAAGTGCACCTTTTCGTATAACGTTATCACGTGCGGCACGTGCGGCCTTACGGGCTCTAGCCGCAAGTAACGCTTTGCCAACTATACCTTTTGCGACACTAGGGTTTTCCTCTAAATAGTAAGAGAAGTATTCATTCATAACTTGTTCTACATAACGACGGACTTCAGGATTACCTAGTTTATTTTTAGTCTGTCCTTCGAATTGAGGATCTGGTAATTTTACAAGTATTACTGCAGTTAATCCTTCACGAATATCATCACCAGTAAGATTATCTTCTTTTTCCTTCAAAAGACCACTTTTACGAGCATAGTCGTTAATTGTTCTAGTTAATGCAGAACGAAAGCCAACTAGGTGTGTTCCACCATCTAATGTGAGAACATTATTTGCGAATGGTTTAACTATTTCAACAAAACTATCGTTATACTGTATAGCAATTTCGACAATTGAATCCTCTACCTGCTTTTCGACATAAAATATATTACCAGTTAAAACATCTTTACCAACATTTAGATGCTTTACATAACTTTGAATACCACCTTCAAAATAAAAGGCTTGTCTTTCATTTGTTCGCTCATCTTGGACTGATACATATACACCTTTAGTAAGGTAAGCCTGATGCCTTAAGTAGTTTACGACCCACTTATAGTCAAATTCGACTGTTTCCTTAAATATAGTTGGATCAGGATAAAAAGTAATAGTTGTTCCTTGTGGCCTGTCTGTTTTGCCAATCTTTTGAAGTTGACCTTTTATGACGCCTTGCTCAAATTCCATACGATATAGCTGACCATCTCGTACTACCTCAGCGATTAGGCGAGTTGATAATGCGTTTACAACACTTGAACCAACACCGTGCAATCCTGATGAAACTTTATAACCGCCGCCACCGAATTTACCACCAGCATGTAATATAGTCAAAGCAGTCTCCAAAGTACTCTTGCCAGTCTTTGGGTGTTTATCAACTGGTATACCACGCCCATCGTCTTCGATTCTGGCTGCACCATCCTTCAACAGAGTTACGTTTATTTTTGTTGCATACCCTGCGATAGCCTCGTCAACTGAGTTGTCGGCAATTTCTTTTATTAAATGATGAATGCCGTCGTAACCAGTACTTCCAATGTACATTCCAGGACGTTTTCTGACAGGATCAAGTCCTTCGAGTACTTGAATTTGTGACCCATCGTAAGAATTATCGTTTTTTTGTTTAACCACTACCAACTCCCTCATCTGTTCCAGACTAATATAGCTATTTACAATGTTTCTATTATAGCGAATAAATTGTGTTCACTCAAGCTATTGCGTTGAACATATTTATTATGCTAAAGTGTTACATAAGAGGTATATTAAAAAAATAAAAATGTTTAAAAAAATTGTGTCTAATCTACCGTTTAGCCCTGCACTCATAGGACAACTGGCATTCTATGCAAAAAGACTGAAAAAAGAAGAGACGACAAGGCGTCTAGGTTTAATCTTTATTGCTCTTGCCCTAGCGGTACAGTCGCTTGCTGTTTTTATACCACCCACATCAGCAAATGCATCAAGCGAAACCGACATGGTCAATGGCGGCATAGGAAACTCGATAAATAACTTCCTAAAAGCATACGATTCCAATACAAAAAAACTAAAGGATGTCATGAACTACACAGGGATAACTCGTGCTGAGATAGCAGCAACTAGCCCTGCTACATTTAAAACTGGAAACAAATTATCATGGGGATTTGCCTCAAGATTCAGTTATTCTGATGGCGAAAGACAACACAACATAACAAACTCACAAGGACAAAAAGTTACAACAGTTTACTCCAGACCATTAAAATTATGGGGAAGTTCTAGTACTAATATATATGGATGGGTCGGAAATTCAAAAACTATGGGTTGGTTCGCTATTATGCAATCCTGTGGAAATTTAGTAACAGATATTATACCGCCACCTCCGCCACCTCCGCCACCGCCTGAACCACCAAAATGTGCTTTAAACCCATTATTATTAGCGAGTGACCCAAACTGTAAGCCATGTCCTGGCAATGAGACAATCTGGATAAATGATAAAAGCTGTATTCCGAATATCATCAATTCAAAAAAGGCAACTAACACTTCGCAGGGTTTTGTTGACGCTTCATCAGTCACAGCACGTGCTAGTGATCAGATAAGTTACACTATTACCGCCGAAAATACAGGGCTTAGCCCAGAAACAATAAAATTAGAGGAGAAGTTATCAGATGTATTCGAATACGCTACATTAGTGGATGGTGGCGGCGGAACTTTAGATAGTAATACAAAAATATTATCATGGCCAGATATAACACTGAATCCAAAAGATAAACAAACAAGAACATTTGTAATAAAAATATTGGATACAATTCCAGCAACAGCCAAGGGATCAAGCGACCCTACTTCTTATGACTGTATTATTTCTAACATTTTTGGAAATTCCGTTAATATCAATATCGAATGTCCAACTCCAAAAGTAATAGAAGTCATTACTAGTGAGCTTCCAAAAACTGGGCCTACCGAAAATATATTATTCTCTGGTATAGTCTTAGCTATAACAGCCTACTTCTACGCCTACACTCGGCAAATAAAAAAGGAAGTTAGGATAATACGCAAAGATAGTAGTAATGGCGCAATCTAACATCTTCAAGGGGAATAATTATGAACGAAAATCAAGAAAAATTACAAAACAATCCTGAACTTGGCACCGGACCAAGAGAAAAAATTATTGAAAAGATTGAGAAAATATCAGAAAAAAATATCGAAACAGCCGAAGAATTGTCGTCAAGAGACATAGAAACACGCACAGAAAAAGTACGACAAGAAGCCTTAGAAAAATCAGCAAGTATAGAGTCTATTACGAAAAAAATTGACGTTTATACTGACAGCTCATCGATAAAAAAAGGAAGAATAAGTAAAAAACAACTTGATAAAAGCTACTCTCAAACCATGCATGATGTACAAAATGAGTTGCCAAACGGCAGTCGTATATTCAGTAAAATCATACATAACAATACTGTCGAAAAAACAAGTGAACTACTTGGAAGAACTATTGCTCGTCCTAATGCTATACTTGCCGGTGCAATATTAGCATTCATACTAACTCTACTGACTTACACTGTCGCTAAAACAATCGGCTATGCTTTATCTGGTTTCGAAACAATAGCAGCATTCATAATCGGCTGGATAATTGGAATAACATACGATTATTTACGAGTCTTATTTACTGGTAAAAAGTACTAGAATTCTATTTTACTTGATTATTCGGTAGTGTGCTTGGATTTATTTCAAGAGTAATCTTCTGAGATTTCAAATTAGGCTCAAAAGGCTTGGCCTCACCTGATATTAATTTTTCTTTATATATATTATGACGTCTTTTGTGACGTACTATCATAAACGACATCGCTAATGCAGTAATCAATGGCAGCGTTGAGATGACCGAAACGAATACTATTGGAAAATCTTTTATATCCTCGCCATTCTCAATACGTTGATTAGCTGATTTAATAAATTCATCTGCTTTCGAATGATATGGATATAATTCGTTTACTTTATTAAAGTTTTCAACAGCTTTTGATAAATGAGATGAGTAATAATTATTAATCCCACTCTCCCATTCGTCTTGGGTGGCACTATCACCATCAATCTTTAATGATGATTTGTCTGATAAATCAACTAGGTCTTTTATATCGCGAATATAGTTGAATGCTCCATCCCCCTGCCCCGATCCATCAACAGTATATGTAACAACACCAACTACTGTGCCCTTGCTTGATAAAGCTGGACCGCCACTATTACCATGGCCTATAGTGGAATCAGTTTCAATCAACATGTTATTACTGCCCGAGGCTTTCTTTTTTGAGGACACTTTTCCTACAGTTAAAGATACTTTACTTACAGTAGATTCAACTATGCCATTATCAGTCGCAATACCTGGATAGCCCAATATAATAAGGTCTGAGCCCTGATTAACGTCGTCAATTGTACCTAATTTTACTATTGGATAGTTAGACCCACTAATCTTTATAATAGCTACATCTGATGCCCTATAGCCATCAATACCATCAAGTGCTAGATAGTCACTGGCGATTAATTTTGCACGTTTTATTGTATTTTGACCGGGATATTCATCCCTTTCTTCAGTTGATTTTAATAGTTGTGTCACGTCAGGTTGTTTTTCAGTCAGACATACTAATAGATTATTAACATCATTATTTACAGTAATGCGTGAATCTGGGATATCATAAAATTTATCAATTAAAATTGCTGCCGCCTCATCATCACTAGAGCCGTTTGGGATATCTGATTCTGTGACTCCTGATATATCTAAAAGGTATTTTACATAAGTATCATCACCCTTAGAGTAAAGTGTTAAAGCATTTTCAATTGCCAAACTTTTAATATTCGCAGTAGCTACATGACCATTTGTCGCAATATAACCATCATCTGTAACAATAAAACCAGATCCCGTCAAAGAATTACAAGCATTATTAATAAAGGATGAATTATCTATCAATATGTCCATACAGTATGCATTATAAATTTTTACTACTGCTGAACTATAGAGAGCCGACACTCTTTCAGAACTACTGATATCATTAACTGGTGCGGCGGATGCAATACTGCTAAACATCAGTGTGTCAAAAATCGTTCGGTTATACGTTGTATTTGCAGCAACATAACTACTGTGATTTACTGAAAGTTGTTCAAATTTACCAAATTTTATAGACGAGATTATACCATTATATATATCACTATCATCCACATCACCAATACCTGTTTCAACTACGATAGTTACACATTTACCATCAACAATTCCAACATATGTTATAACCTTATTACTGATTTTGGATAATAACAAGTTATTTTTGCTTGATGTCCAAATGGTTTTCAGGAAGTCTTGACCATTTATCTTTATAGATTGTGAAGATATGTTAGATAAAGATGACTCAATAATACCATTGTCTTTTAGTGCAATACTTCGTAGAGACTCCAAACTATCTTTAGTAGTATAGGGTTTTATCTCATCATCATTATCGTGATACGTAATAGTAAATATACTCTTGCTATTCTTTCTATCTAATGAGCTGGATGTTATACGAATAACATCATATGCACGATTTTCCGTTAGTTGAGATCCTATAAATAAATTACCAGATTTAGCATCAATGGCGCTTGCATAAAAATCATCTTGGTTATAAGTAACATCATAACCTAATGTAGAATGGATTTTCATGTCATAATTATCTGAATTGTTAAACAGGCCCTCAATAAAATCTCTACCACTTACGAAGCTTGCTGTTAGCTGAGTTTTATATTGAATTGCCGATACAGAAATTAATATCATTAATAAAATGCTAAGAATAAATATTCCTATATATCTCTTACGATAAGCTTTTGAGTGATGACTACGTAATACAACCGTTTTATTTTTAGGTTTTAAAGATTGATTTTTTTTTGAATATATTTTTTTCAATAGATACCTAGTATTATATATTGCTTATATTTTAACATAATCACTTATGTTAATTACTAATATTATCGAAGTTTTATTGACACCTCGTCATCCGATCCGACATTATCCCTAATATTAAGCTCTTCATTTTTTGGTAATACCACATTCGTTTTAACTGTTTCGGTTTTCTCTATAACAGAAGGCTCTTGAGATTTTACTGTGGCTTTTGAAGTAGATATTTGTTGGCGTTTTGCGAGCCATTCATCTAAAAATGACGGCCCATTACTTGGCATTGGGACTCCAGATGATGATTGGTTTTGAGGTGTTCTATTGATCTGATCTTGCTGGGCCTTTTTTAGACCATCTAACTTCAATTTTTTTGCCAGGTCACCGGCTCCTAAACGAGCAAATATTTCCTTTTCAACTTGTGCCCTAGGCTTACCGTACTTTGCTGATGAAAGCTTTTTTAGGGCATCCTGAAGTTGGATATTTGGTTTAGGTATTGGGAGCGGCAAGGACATACTGAATGCCGCTGATGGTACACCATTTATCAAAACTGAGGTTACTGTTTGATAGTTTGGCAGTTTTGTTAGATCTTCTGCATCAAATGTTGGCATAAATTTCTTTTGTAATATCTCGGCATCCGTAATACCTAAGCGACCGCTTATAATAGTACCAATATTTCCTAAGATAGATTCACGAATATTATCGGTCAACTGGGTCATAAATTGATTTGCTAAAATTAAATTCAATCTGTATTTTCTAGCCTCAGATAAAATTGATGCAAAAGAATCTGTTGCAAAATTCTGAAACTCATCAACATAAAGTGCAAAATCTTCACGTTCAGACTCTGGAACGTCAGCTCTGCCCATAGCAGCAGTTTGAAACTTCATAATAAATATCATACCTAAAAGTTGTGAGTTCAATTCACCAGTCTTACCTTTTGATAAGTTTACTAGTAATATCTTTTTATTATCCATAATTTCTCTTAGATTAAAGCCACTTTTTGTTTGACCAATAATGTTTCGCATCATCTCATTAGATAAAAAAGCGCCGAATTTGCTTACAAACCAACCTAGTACTTCTGATTTATTTGCTTCACTAGTCTGAGCCATTTCTTTGTTCCAAAAATCTAATACAGTACGATCAGTCACATGTTTTAGTTTTTCATCAGTAAATGATTGATCATTAAAAACCTGCGGGACATCTATAAAAGTTGAGCCATTAGGATCGCTCATTATCGTAAGAGCTGCATTACGAAACCAATGTTCATATCTTGGACCTATAATACCTGTGTGACCTGGGTCATAAAGTTTATATAACATCGCGATTGACTCTTGAATCAAGAAATCACGTTGATCTTGGCTGTCAAATTCAAACAAATTTAATCCTACAGGATTTTCCATATCACCAGGGCTGAAATATACTATATCCTCAACCCTCTCTCTCGGAACAACACCTAAAAGCTCTTCAACTGCATCACCGTGCGGATCAATAAACGCAAAACCACGACCATCCATCATATCCTGATACGCCAAGTTATTAAGAAGAGTACTTTTTCCTGTTCCGGTTTGTCCAATAAAATAAGTGTGCCGACGCCTATCAACTGTACTTAGCCTAATTTGTTTCTTAACACCCCTAAATTCGTTATAACCTATCAAAAACCCTTCGTCCATCACCTGTGAAGGACCGTCGACTTGTTTTGCCATTTGTCTTTGTACTTGTGAAGTTGGTGTATTATGTTGATCTGGTAAGTGAAATATTGTTGCAAGCTCAACGCTATTTAATATATTTTGAGTCACCGTTTGGGGAAAGAACCTAAAAATGTATGCTGTTACTAATTCTTCAATATTCTTCGCCATGCTAAACTTAAAGCCATTATTTGTAGGTGAATCAAATAATGAAAAGGAAGCTATTATATTTTTTAATAAAGCCTGTGATCTGGCTGCAGTGTTCGATGAAACAACAACACGTATTAGCGTCTCATAGCCGGGATGGCGAGTTTTTTCCTCAATAGACTCCACAAGGCCCTGTTCTAATGACGTAAGTTGTTTATCTTCTGGTTTTACTTCCTTTGCTTCAGGAGGTTTCCATAATGCCTCCATAAGGCTCTTTGGTTTAAATATGTCTCCTACGCTAGCGCTCTTTATACCCTTATTTTTTTTAATATTATTAGCATTTAATATGGAATTTTTTATCCAGCTTTCATTTGCTGGCCTAATCATTAATTGAATCGAAACACCGTCTTCGCGATTAGCAGTAGATAAGGCATTCAACAGAGCGCTCGCAGCATCACGTTTTGACTCCTGATATGTAGCTATTGGATACACATAACTCTTCTTTAGAGTAAACTCACCACCGATAGTTCCACTTATCTTGCCGGCCTGACTGAATATGTTACGCTCTTCCACCTCCTCTAGCCTTACTGATGGGTAGGCAGCTGTGATCGCTTGCCTAACAACGTCAGTTAAAACAGCTGGTACTATAGCGTAATAATGAACCAAACCTTCGTGAGCAATAATTTCAAAGGATACATGCTTTTGACCATAAATTCGGCTTTTAAAACCCTTTTGGGCAGTACTAGAAATGATATTATACATAACCTGAGCTTCTGATAAGACTTCTTCTGTCACGTCACGCTCATCCCTACCATTTGCCTCTACATCTTCGCCAGAAGGAGGTATGTGAATATACATAGGCACCATTTTAAGGCCTCGTTCATAGTTTTTTGATTCACGTAATATCTTCTTGTATTGTGAAAAAACAAAAAAAGACACTAAAATGACAATAACTACAACAATAATAACTGTAATCATTAAATTTAGCATAAATTAATACTTTTTCCAGACATCAAATTAATTAGTGACGCCCAGCTCCCTCCCAAAACGTTTTTTTATGTAATCAACCTGCAACTTACTAACTTCCTCTTCTTGAAGATGTGGGTCATTTTTTGTATTAGAAACAATTTTCTTTGCCTTGTCCACCCATTCTTTTTCAATCAAATCATCATCATTTGCTGTTGCAGGAGCGCTGCTTATTAATGTTGAATTATCTGTCGATGCGACATTAGAGACTGGAGCTGGAAGAATAGTAGTCAGATTAATATCTGAAATAATTGCATTAGCTTCGGATCTTTGGCTAGAACTATCACTAACCTTTTCAATATCACTCTCAATACTACCAGTATCGATATTACGTTCGACATTTGGCTCATTATTAGGAAGCCTTTCAGGATTAGGTATAGGTGATATTATCTCTGGTTGCATATCTGTAATTATAACATGATAACAACTAGCTTATGTAATAATATTAATTTACTTTTTTTGAAATATATAAACAACCAATAAATACGAAGATGGTCACAAGAAAATACTCATAAAAACCGACAGACCCTACAGATTGTAATGCTACTATCATTATTGGTGCGGCAGAAACAATTGAAGAGTAATAATATGATCGTTTTACACTTAGTGTATTGTAGGGTTTTCTTGAAATAAAAATAACTGAAAGATGTGAAATAACTCTACTCAAAAAATATATTAAGTAAGTAACAACACCAATAATAAATAAGTATGCTAAAACAAATATTAATAGGATACCAAAAGGGCCAGCGTTCACTGGTGTCGATGTATTTAAAAGAATAACTAATAAAATTAAACTGAATGATGTAATTGTCGAAATAAATATGTTTATCATTACTATAATGACTATACCATTAAAAAAAGAGTATTAAACTAGCCTGAGCGACAAATCATAACGCCCGGATTGCAGCAAACGCCATATAAATAAATTTGAGCGTGTGAACCACGGGCAACCTGCCGCTGCAGGCTGTTGGACACTGACCGCTCCGATAAAAAATCGGGGCACATATCCCTTGTACACGATCCACGATAGTATTCATAAGTATCGTCGAATGACAATACATAAATATATTGGTACTAGTGTACACGCTACACGCCTTTCGGCGGAGCATCGGCAACGCCATAAATTAATAAGTCATGTTTATATCTTGCGAAATAAACAATCATTATATATACAATGTCGTCACCGAGTTTCCGTCAAAAAAGGAGTCAGTGATAATTAAATTGTTAAGGTATTTTTTGGGCTTTTTGTTTTTATGAAGCTTGGTAATACCATAGCACAAGCGTTATGTTTGGTCAATAAATACTATTGTATATTTGATGTATTAATTACTTATATATACAATATTCCAATATTTGAAGTGTTAAAATTCGTTTTATTATTATACACAACATTGTTATTTTTACACCATAAATATCATATTTTGGATACTACATTACGTATTATACATAATTTAATATTTTTATTATGTGTGTTGAGTGTAGATCCTAGTTATAAATTGCTGTTACTATAAATTTGTGTTCCATTTTCAAATACTACAATTACTTATTGAATATATTGATGGTTTCTTAGTAACTATCTTTTTATTAATATGTTTTTTGTAATTTTTTCATGTAATATATAACTATTTTTTTATTGAGCAAAATAATTTGGTGTATATAGTTAAAAAACAAAATAGACATTTAAATTTGGTTTCGATATTTTATTGTATATTGTCTATGGATGTTAAATTTTTTATTATGTATGACATGGTCGTAGTTTATATTTATAATCATCACATATTTAGTTTTTCTACTAACACGCAATTAATTATCCATAATTTTCCGTAGTATTTTTTACTAGACTTTTTTAATAATTGTTATTGACACAAGCGTTTTGTAGTATTACTATAGTGTTAGCTTCTGAATAAAAAACTTATACAGAAGTAAAAAACAAACAGATAATCAAAAACTCCACATTAAAACAACCGTTCCTCGCAGGCGGTTGTTTTTATTATTAAAAATCCCACTTTGATGTGGGTTTTTAATAATAAATTTGGTGGAGCTGCGGGGAATCGCACCCCGGTCCGAAGAGTAATAGAATATTCATCTACAAGTATAGTTTAACTTACTTTTTTTACGACATCTAGAAATAAAAGTAAACAAAAATATTCTAAACGTCGCGCAATAATATGTTCCAGTAATACGTTGCTTCCCATAAAACCAGTAAGTGACATGCTTATATAACACCGCATCAAATCTATGTCACCTGTTCGATGTGATGGCCCAAGTTTAAACTCGAGCTGTTGCTAGAACTGGTGACTGAAACGCACTGGCAAAACCAGATACAGTCTCAGCTACGTAGTTTTTCGCTTTTGCAGCAAATGTTGCAATTAAAATATGTACTTAACGAGTACGATCGACTTGCAGAATAAACTATTAAGGTCCCTTCGTCGAAAGCTATAGTCAGCCCCAACTTAACCTGTTAATTATAGCATGAATTGCACTTGTTGACCAGCCGTGCTTAAATTAAGCTTATGGTAGCCAGAGTAATTACAGTAGCACCTATTGGGTTTGAAGGTTCTATTATTGTAGTCGAAAGTGATGCGACTAAATCACTTCCTTCATTACAGATAGTCGGGTTAGGTAGTAAAGCAATAGATGAGGCAAAAGAACGTGTAAGAAGTGCGATTTCAAATTCACTTTTAGATTTTCCAAAAAAAAGAATAACTATTAACTTAGCTCCAGCTGAGCTCCCAAAAGACGGTGCTCATTACGACTTGCCTATTGCACTTGCTATCTTATGTGTAAGTGGCCAGCTGCAACAAAAAGAGTTAGATGGTGCTATTTTTGCTGGGGAATTAGCGCTTGATGGAAATATTAGACCTATAAAAGGTGCTATAAATATCACACAAAAAGCCAAAGAATCCGGATTCAAAAGTGTATACTTACCTATTCAAAATATTAAACAAGCAAGATTAATTAGTGGCATTGAAATATTCGGCATAAAATCCATAAAAGAACTTTTTCTTCATCTTAAAAAAGAGTCATTAATTGAACCTTATGTAGAAACATCATGTAATGAAAACTCACAAATATTGGCACCACCATTATTAGATGACGTGAAGGGTCAAAATCAAGCTAAAAGAGCCTTGATAATTGCGGCAGCTGGTCATCACAACATTTTGCTTTCCGGGACGCCAGGAGCCGGCAAAACGATGTTAGCGAAGACATTATCTAACCTATTGCCAACATTGACGATAGAAGAACAAATAGAGGCAACAAAAATTCATAGTTTTGCAGGTAAAATAAGTGGTGAAATAATTACTGCCCGACCGTTCAGATCACCACATCACACAGCTAGTATTGTATCGATTATTGGAGGAGGAAATCATCCTAAACCCGGTGAAATAAGTCTTGCTCATACTGGAGTGTTATTTCTTGATGAACTTCCTGAATATCCTAGATCAGTATTAGAATCTCTAAGACAACCACTAGAAGATAAAAAAATAGAAGTTAGTCGTGCTAACGCTCATGTAACATATCCAGCAGATTTTATGCTAGTGGCGACTATGAACCCATGTCCATGTGGATATCTAGGAGATAAAACAAAAGAATGTTCATGTACAAGTTCACAAATTATCGCCTACCAAAAACGACTATCCGGTCCATTATTAGACCGAATAGACTTAGTAGTTAATGTATCAAGAGTTCCAAATAGATCATTAACGGAGTATGGTGTGTTGAGTGATTCACAACATATTACTTCTATGAAAGATATCGAACGTGTTATAGGTATCCAAAATAGTAGATATAAAGGTAGTGTTATTTACAACTCTTCACTATCAAATAGAGATTTAAAAAAGTACGCTCCTTTAGATGAAGGCGTAAAATCAATACTTATTACTGCATCAGAGAGACTGAAACTTAGTGCTCGCAGCTACTTCAAAGTAATCAAAGTAGCGAGAACAATAGCTGATTTAGATGGAAAAGATGATATATCAATTGAACACATTAGTGAGGCTCTACAGTATAGAGCGTAACCACTTGAACTACTGCCTCTTATCTGATAGAATAACTATCGAGTAATCACTCATATCTAAAAGACGCAACCAAGGAGATAAAAGATCAGTAAATCAATTCGTATTAACCAAGAAATAAAAGCTGAACAATTACGTGTTATTGGGTCTAGTGGAGATCAATTGGGAATTATGAGTCTATCAGAGGCATTAAAAATTGCCGAAGAAGCAGGAGTAGACCTTATTGAAATATCACCAAACGCTAGCCCGCCAGTTGCAAAAGTTGTTGATTGGGGTAAGTACCAGTACCAAAAAATGAAAGAGCAACAAAAAAACCGTAAACATGCTAAAGCAGTTGAATTGAAACAAATGCGAATGGGGTTAAAAATCGGAGCGAATGATCTAGACATTAAACTTCGTAAGATACGTGAATTTCTAAGTGTAGGTCATAAGGTTAAAATCTTAATATTCTTCAGAGGAAGAGAAATGGCTCACCAAGAATTAGGATATGAAATGATTGATAGAATAATAGCTAAACTTGAAGATGACGCTATATTAGAACAAAAACCTCAGATGGCGGGACGAAATCTGAGTATAGTAATAAGGAGTAAATAATGCCAAAAATGAAAACACATAAAGGAACTGCGAAACGCATCAAAATTACCAGTACTGGTAAATTGACACGTCGACGAGCTTTTGGAAATCATATGCTTGCAAAGAAAAGTAAAAGTAGAAAGCGAGCTATTAATACCACTGCTATTGTAACTGGAGCAGCCGCAAAAAATATTAAACGAGCGCTAGGCGTCTAAAAAGGAGAACGAATTATGCGAGTTAAACGAGGTGTAACTGCAAGTGCTAAGCATAAAAAGATGTTAAAACTAGTAAAAGGTATGCAACACGACCGTACTAGATCTTACAGACTTGCGAAACAGGCAGTCATAAAAGCGTTATCATACGCCTACCGTGACCGTCGAAACAAAAAAAGAGATTTACGAGGTTTATGGATAACTCGCATTAATGCAGCTGCCCGTGAACTTGGTACTACTTATGGTAAATTAATAGCTGGTCTAAAAACAGCCAATATACAGATTGATAGAAAAATTTTATCTGAATTAGCCGTAAATGAACCGAAAGCTTTTGCCGAAATAGTAAAAGAAGCAAAATAAGTAATATATTTTACTTATTCAGTAAGATTAATTACAAGAAAATAGCCACATTTTAGTGTGGCTATTTTAGTTGACAGTTTATCGATAAGCCGGGTTCTGTCTTGGATGATCATCTATCTAGTCTAATAGTTGCCTACTAAATCAAGCGGACATCGACCTGCGGACGAGCAGCCCTTATGTGCAGATCTCCTTGCAACAAACAGGGTTTACCTTCATATCATGTCACCATGGTATGCTGTGGGCTTTTACCCCACTCGTTTCATCTTTTCCTAATAAATTAGGTAGTTTCGTTTCTGTGGCACTTTCCCTAGAGT
>JBAXKN010000014.1:0-19632 GCA_037135295.1 Candidatus Saccharimonadota bacterium | reverse complement strand
CTACATAACCAGATAATCTGTTTGACGATACTATTAATCTATTGAAAAGCTCTTGTTGGTCATTAACGAATACGCTAGATAATTCATCATTTAAGACGTCCAGGTATCCGCGTATAACAGTGATAGGACCTCTTAATTCATGAGCAGCAAAAGATATAAAATCAAGGTTTTCCTCATCGACAATATATGAGCTTGTTCGATCAATCAACGTTAAGACAGTTTCGACATCAACCCCTTTTTCGTACGAAGCAAGCACGTCAAAAAAACGTCTATCCTCTAGGTTAGGTAGACGATCAGGTACTCTAGTCCAGGTGCGTTCAGCATGTACAGAATTATTTTTACAGGAATCTAGCCATACGTCCAGTGTGTCATTACCATTAAATAGTAAATCAATTATTTTTTTGCCGTCATTGTCTATATGGGTAGGGGCAGATTTATTGCAATAAATAATATTACGGTCCTTATCGAGTGCAATGAAACCACAGATTGTCATGTTTAAAGCGTTTGAAATTGTGTGCAGCTCAGAATCTGATTGATCTTCATTTGATGTACTTTTCAGTCCATTATCCTTATTTGAAAGTTCATAAATAGTTTGTAGGGCATCACGAAAACCACTACGCTCGTAGGCTTCGTTATTTGGGTTTGGTGGTGTAAGTGATGATTTTTCACCTGATACACTTAAGACCGCTGCCAATAAATCTTTAGTAGGTTTTGTCACCGAAATAAGAATAAGTAAACTTGAAATGGTGCCAAGTAATAATAAAGAAATAACTATTGTCCATAAAATAATTGAATCAATTGGTAATGTATTTGTACATACCAAGGCAACCCCAACTATAATTGATAGAACAAACTGGACAATTACAACGATTGTGATTTTTTGTTTTAAAAACTTAGGCCAGAAATGGCTTGCAAGTTTTGGAACTTGACTTACTTCCATACGACTCCTCCATCATCATTTGGTATAGCCGAAATCCATGTTTGGCCGCGTACCAATGGTATATCTTTACCCTCAGCATCAGTAAAAGTTATCTGATCTAATTTAGTTGCTTTACTCCATGTTGCAGCTGTTGCAATGCCATTTTGGAAAATAGTTGCTTCACCGCTACCGATTGTTACGATATTCTCCCTATAACCATCTTCCATATTTGTTGACTCATTAACGCGCATTGCGATTATTACCGTCGGGGAAATTTGTCCAGATTCCCGGTCTAAGTGAGGTTCACCACCTTGAAATCTTGAATAATTGTTATCCTTCGCATTATATACATACGAGCTGTTATATAAAAAACTACTAATAGTGATGTCAATGCTCGTAGCGTTAGGTGTTTTACTGGGTTCGCTGTTGGCTCTGGTAAACCCTGTGAATGTAGAGCTTGTATAGCCTCTTGAATTATTTAAAGCATCTATTTTTTCAAAACTAGTATATACATTATGTGGTGCATAACGATCCGTGGCTCGCCAATAACTGCCTGAATTGAAAAATTGGTCAATATCGCGATAATTTCCGTTACGTACTTCAGATAAAGCAGCTGCGCTACCTCCAACATGACCAATACTTGCATTGAATGCCGCCAACCACTCAACGTCGTATAATCGTAAACTTCTAACTGGTCCAATAAGTTGAGGTTTTTCAGATTGATAAAATACCAAAAACCTTGTTATACCACCTTCTGCAATGGCTTCAAATACAACTCCGCTATCCTTTAATCCAGACTGTGGACGAGCATCAGGACTATTTTCAATCATAATACCTGTAACCGCTGCTTTTGTTGCTGTTTCATTTTCAACTAAATTTCCAGTTAGTGGAGAATAGTATTTTATTGGATCGGGTTTTTTTGTTATTTTTGCGATTTTTTCGACTGTAGTTTTTGGGGCAGGTTTAGATAAAACAAAGAATGTTACAGCTCCAGTTATTAATATAAGTGTAATAACGGTAGAAATGATGACTATTTTCCGATTTTTATGGAGCCACTGTCGGAAATTATGCCATAATTGTTTTGTTTTCATTGATTTCATAACTTAAGCGTTATTATAGCAGAATTAATCTGATTTAGAATATTATTACTAGATAAAATAGCTAAATATCGTTAGCTATTTTTTGCACATTCAATTGCTGACGTTAGTCTTAATTGAACTTTTTCAGGTCCAAGATTTGAAATCGTTTCATTTAATGCTGGGCTAAATGGTGCCCATGAAATAGCAAGTCTTATGATGCTAAATAAAATACCTGGCTTTTGATTTGTTATCTGCAACATGTTGTTCAGGTTTTCCTGTATCGATTGGTTGTCGAAAGCGCCTTTTGAAAGTTCTATTTTGGCAGTTTCGAGTATATTTATAATTTCTTCTTTAGATATCTTGCTTAGTTGTTTATCATTCGAAATCATATTCCAATTAGGAGTTGGTTCATCAAAAAAATACGAAGTTGATGTTTTTATATCCAGCAAAGTTTTTAAACGATTATGAACTAGTTCCAAGACAATTTTCTTATCTTCATCGCTAGAATCATCTGCAGAATCTGGCCAAAAATCCTTACTTCGTTTATATAAATCATCGACTGATAACCTTCGAATCCATTGACCGTTTAACCATAGCAGACGTTTTTCGTCAAATCTTGCCGGGCTTTTTTGAACTCTTTTAAGCGAAAATTTTTCAATTAGTTCATCACGACTAAATATCTCTTGTTCGGTACCATCATTCCAGCCAAGTGTCGCTAAAAAATTCATCATTGCTTCTGGTAGATAACCTTCTTCGCTATATTTCAAGATATCCTTTGCCCCATCGCGTTTGCCGAGTTTCTTCTTGCCATCAATTGCCATAACAAATGGAAGAGTCGCAAGTACTGGTCTGTCAATTTCAAGGGCTTCGTACAGGTTTAGATATTTTGGTGTAGAGCTGATAAATTCTTGACTACGCAGAATATGAGTGATTCCCATAGTCACATCATCGACTATATGGCAAAAATTATAAGTAGGATAACCATCTGATTTGATTAGAATAAGGTCATCAATTGACTCTGGTCCTGCAGAAAGTTCCCCCATGACTATATCGGTCCACTTGTACTCCTTTGGGTCGGATTTAAAACGTAAAGGTTGACTGCCGTCCCATTTTGGTGGGTTTTCTGGTCGGTGGTCGCGATATAGAAAAGGCTTCTTGTTCTTTTTTGATTCGTCTCTAAATATTTCAATTTGTTCTTTTGTGTATGGATCGGCGTATGCCCTGCCAGATTCAACTAATTTGTTAGCCCAATCTTTATATATGTCTAATCGTTTTGATTGGGTGTAAGGTTTATATGGGCCACCTATATCGATACCTTCATCCCAGTTTATTCCTACCCAATGTAGACTTCTGATGATATGTTCAACACTACCTTCAACTTCTCTAGCTTTGTCGGTATCCTCTATTCTTAATATAAATGACCCATCACTTTGTTTTGCGACCAACCAGGCAAATAATGCAGTACGAACACTACCTACGTGCATCAGACCTGTTGGGCTGGGTGCAAAACGTGTACGGATTTGTTCACTGGTTTGGTTCATATAACAAATATTATAACAGAGAAAGATACAATCTAAAATTATAGACTGGTTGCAATGCGACGGATTTGATCAGATGATAATGGTGCGTTGCCTCTAATCGTATATAGAATTCCACCATTTACCCATGTGGCGTTGCCGTTGTATGAATATATCGTTAAACCGTGCTCTTCTGTGGTGATAAATTCGCCGTTAGAATCTTTACTAATTTGATTCTTGACTGCACTTGAATCCCATGAACTCTTTGATTGTTTAATTGTAAATTCACTACTCCCTGTATTGGCATGGAAATTAATCGTGACTTGGCCCTCGGTGTATTTAACTGGTCCATTTGTGGAATAGCCGTCTGGTTTATATTCTGGGTAGGTTGCATTAATGCCTGACGCTAAACTTGCGATACGAACTGATAGGCTGGGCATATTAATATAAGTAAAATAACCAGCGATTATTAGAAGTACTAAACATATTGAGAATATGTTGATAAATTTATAATTTCGGTTGAAAAGTTTTCTTTTTGTTTTTTGCTCTGCCACCATCTTATTTAACGTATCAGTAAACACCTCCTCTTTTATCGTTTTAGAGGATTTAAGATTACTTGATTCACTTTTTTTGAGTAAACCAGCTTTTTCGATGTTTTTTACTAAATGGTGTTTTCTGGGACCGACATCCATAACTTTTTTTGTTGTATTAGGCTTTTTTTCAATTACACTAGGATGTTTTGAAAAGTGAGTTATGCTTTTACTTCGAGCAATATCCATATTTCTACCAATTTTTCGGATTGGTGAACTGATATCACCAACTTTTTTTAGTATTGATGAGCCATTAGTTTGACTATTTTTTTTATTATTCACTATTTTATTATTTGATTGTGAAATACTACCTGAGAGCGGTAAGCCAGTGGCTGAATCGTATTTTTGGCCATTTATAGTAACAATCTTATCGTTTTTCATAATTTCTCGCAGTTTAACTTGTTTATTAGTTTATGCTTTTTTGTCGTAAGCAATACAAATATTTTAGGGTTATTTTACTAAATATACAAGGTTTTGGGCAATAAATGTATACAACTTGTTATAATGGATAAGAACTATGTATCGAAAACACTCAAAACGTAAACAATTAATTTGGCGTTCGGTAAATTACTTCTTTATGGTGACGTCTGTAATATTGATAGTCGCATTCATTACATTGTTTATGTTGGGTTTTCGTTTCGATGCTAATAACGGCAAATATGAGCAGTATGCGTTTTTGCAATTTGGTACCAGCCCATCTGGAGCAACTGTTTCAGTTGATGGTAAAGTAGTTGGGGCTAAAACACCTAATAAAAATTCAATTCCCGCAGGAAAACACGAAGTTGTAATGTGGCGTGATGGCTATGAAACATGGAATAAGTCAATCGATGTAAAATCGGGAACATTAACTTGGTTGAATTATGCTCTATTAATTCCCAAAAAGCTTACTGTTGAGCCAGTGGCAAACTATGATTCGGTATATTCCAGCCTAGCCTCACCAAAAGGAAATTATATGATTATAGAAAAAAAATCAGATAAGCCGTTGTTTGAATTAGTCGACTTGGGTTCTGATTTAATAAAAACAACTAGTTTAACAATACCTACTAATCTATATAGTGAACCAAACACCATTGGTGTTGCCCATACATTTAATCTTTTGAAGTGGGATGAAGGTGGAAGGTATGTAATTATTAATCATATTTTTGGTGAAAAAAATGAATGGTTAGTTATGGACACCCAAAACATCAACCAAACGAAGAATGTTACTGGACATTTTAATATTTCAATCAGTAGTATTGATTTTTCTGGGACTAGTGGGAATATTTTTTATGCACTAAGTTCCGATGAAATTCTTCGCCTTGATTTGTCCGCTGGAACAATATCAAAACCTCTAATAAGTGGAGTAGCTAATTTTAGCGCATATGATGAGTCAAAAGTCATCGTCTATATCGGCATTAAAAATGACGCAACTGGAAATCGAGTTTTTGGGATATACAGAGATGGTGATGACAAATCATCAATTATAAAAACAGTTAGTGTCGGTCAGGACGTAGAATTGCATATAGCAACTACCCATTATTACAATGAAGATTACGTCATCATTTCAGAAGGTAAAAAAATTAATTTATACGGTGGTAGTTATCCAAACGCAAACAGTGACAATGCAAACAGTATGAAGGTTATCACATCATTTGAGCTAAGCGAAAACGTAAATGAGATTGTCTTTAGTCCAACTGGAAAATACGCACTTTTAAAGTCTGGATCAAGTTTTACGAGTTATGATTTGGAGTATCAAAAACTAGCAGTATCAAATATTGAAGGTAGCGGGCCTGTTCCATTAATACGTTGGATAGATGAAAATAACATTTGGTCTGATCGTGACGGAAGTCTATCTATTCGTGAATTTGACGGTCTTAACTCTCATACAATTAATCCCGTAGTGTCTGGTCAAGATGCAACGCTCACAAATAATGGACGGTACCTTTATAGCATCGGAAAATTAAATGATACCTATCAGTTACAGCGCGTTAGAATGATACTTCCCTAATTTGAACTTCCAAATATACTTTCCAAAAGTGTCGGTGCACTACCTGGGATTGACTTTGTTTCAATTACATTAGGCGTATTTGGCGCAACAGTTGATAAACTTGGGTCTGGGCTTATTTGTTCAGCGATGATAAGTAATCTATTCAGAGAAGTTCCGAGTGGTGTACAAGTAACTAAAGTTAGAATTGGTTTTGACGTTGCATAGACAAGGCTACTAACATTATTAGGTTTAACTATCTCCTTTTTTGTTACCGTATAGGTATATCTTTTTGATTCGTAATTTGCGTAAATCGTGTCGCCAATTTCTAATTTATCTAGTTGTGCAAATATAAATTTATAATCACCAAATTCAAGTAAGTCATTGCTGCTGTGGCCAGCGATTACAGTATTGCCGACTTGTCCTGGATGACTGTCTGCGCCTGGTATAGCAAAATGAGCCACACCTTTTCCCATAGCGGTCATTTGCGAAGAATAATCGTTTCCAATGTCATAGGTGACAGGAACGTCAACGTTTATCTTTGGAATGATTAATTTAGGTTGTGGTCCAACAACTAAGTCTGAATTTGGATCGATTATTATATTTTGTTGGTCAATACTTCCTGGGCTAACATAAGCCAAGACATTTGAAACCACTACCCTGTTATATTGCAAAAACAAGAAAACTATCATAACAATCAGACCTGCAATTAATGGGATAAAATGTCTACTTTTTTTTATTTTTAATGCTGAATTGTTTACTTTATTAATTAATTTTTGTCGTAAATCAAAAACCACTTCATCACCTAACAATATGTCTTCTGGCTCTTTAATTGATTTGACGTCAGAATTATTTGCGAAATAATTATGACTATTTCTTGGAATCGTACGAGGACGAGAACTACTTTTGGTTCCATGATTTGATTTAGACTTTTCGGTATTTTGTTTATAGTAACTCTCGTAGTATTTTTGATAATAATTTTGCCAAGCGGTGTGGTACTGTTTCCACTCATTTACCTGTGGTGTCGGATGCTCGGAATGGTCTCTTTCGTATGGGTTAGTGTCTTCAAATCCAGTTAAGGTGTTCGTATTTGTTTCACTTGATGTAATATTATTTTGTTTTTCAAATAAGTTATTTATTTGTGATCTAATTATTTGAGCAGCAGCTTTTTGGGAATGGTGTTGTGAATCATTTTGGGGGGTACTAGGTACTTGACCCTGTTGTGACAGCGACATCCCACCTTGACTGTTACTAGATTCTTCTGGCTTCATCTATAGATTCCTATTTGTTTCTATTGTACAATACATTAATGGTTACTACTACTTGTAGTGGTGAAGTATTTTAATGATTGATATATTCTTGGGCGGATGGCGGAATCGGTAGACGCGCTAGACTCAAAATCTAGTGTCAGTAATGACGTGGGGGTTCAAGTCCCCCTCTGCCCACCAAATATAACGTGTTTTCAATAAGATTTTAAATAATTTAATCAAATTGAATATTTGAAAATAAGGATGAAAATATTATGAAGTTACTAATCGATAAGAAAACCGACGTATTGAAGTTGCTATTATCGGTATTTTGTCTACTTTTAGCAGGATATTTTTTATTTAATTTTTTTATCTTATTGTTCCAACTAATATTTAATAGCAATATATTATTAATTGCTTATATAGTAGTTGTATTGTATGTTATTTTTTATTTTATAGTGTCTATTTTTTTAATAAAATATTCTGGTAAGTACATTTATTCTCGATTTGAAAAAACAATTAGCCAAAAACGTAGATTATTATTAACTAGTTTATTTATTACTGTTCTATGTATTATTGGATCTGGGATAGCGCTATCGATGCTTATAGTCCAAAATAAAATTGAAACACAAAATATAGCACAAGTTAAGATTGATGAAAATAAAAATATTTTAAATAAATATAATAACTGGATGGATAATAACATCACAAAACAATCTAGTTATCAAAATATAAATGAACTAAATATCGATTTTATAAACTTTTTATCAGGTAACAAATCAGAATATGCTATTACAAAATATTTTATTCCTGAACAATATTTCGAGGAAGTTATTTTACTACGTCACTACGATGGAATAAATATGAAGCTTTGGTTGGCGGAAAATGTTACAAAATACTTTCCAGAGTGGGATGGTAATGTTTATTCGAATGAAATATCAAATCAACCAATAGAATATCCTGGAACAATTTCATTACCGAGAAATATCGAAGGTGCTACGTTAATGAAGTATAGTATAAATTGGTTAAATTATTATATTGTTATTAAAAACACTAAAATATCGATATGTACAACAAGCTATACATCTTTTAAAGATCGATTGTATTATATATCATATGCTTTATATCCATTTGGATCAGAAGAACTTTTTAAGAAACTTAAAATGAATAATTAGCTAAGGTTGAATTAGTGTTAATTATTTTAATAAACTAGTAGTAGCACTTTCAACTATCTTATTATTAGCCCATAACCAATAGACGGCTGTATTTGTAGCTGTCTTGCCGTTCCATATATCTGTTGGTTCACTCCATGGTGTACTCGTTACTTCTCCGCCACTTGCAACTAACAATGTATCTTTATGTAAAACTGATATTGATATCGGGTATGTTATTGTGAATTTATGAATTGCTTCGACCAGGTTTATCAGTTGCATACTAAATGTTAGAACTTTTGGATAATATACAATTTGAAATAGTTTTTGGAGTTGAGCAAATGACATTACTAACAGCGTGTTTGGTCTATCGACTAATTGGATATCGTTATTTTTTATTAAGTCGATTGCATCACGCGTAATAGTAAGAGGCCCTTTGTAATCAGTAATAAAATCTTCGTATAAAATTGATGTTTCGCTATTTCGCCCAGCATCACCTATTAGTAATACTCCTGTCGCCCAATCACCTATAGTCTTCATTTCAATTAGTGCGTCACGGGATAATCCACCAGATGGGTTTGTTGCACCGAATATGACTTCTGTCATTGTGGCTGGGATAGATTTTCTAAGAATATCCGGTAAAAGTACGCGTACCTCTCCTGCACCAGTTTTGAGTGCTGTGTTATAGCTTGCTGCTACACTCATAAATCCAAGTTTATTACCTCCAATAATACCTAAACGTCCTCGATTTGATTGTTGTTCAGGCTTTGACCATTCAATATCTGGATAAAGTGGTTTATCGATAGTTTGTTGGTGCCAATAAGGATGAGAGTTCATTACCTCTATAATAACAGAAAATGAAATAGCGCCCCGTGTTCGACGAGACGTTATTTCACGAATCGGAATGCAGGGCGCAGAGATTGTTATAAATAGGAGGAATGAGAGACTAGCTTGCGGATTGGCGAACGCCACCATAGGCGTACACCCTTCGATATTTTGGAACGACCTCGTCATCGAGGATGACGATTTCGCCCTTTACTTCGGCACCGTACTTGACGAGGGCTCTTGCGCCGATCGTGGCGTAGTCGTCTATCTGTACACAGTCATGGACTTTGGCGTCATCGTTGACGTGTATTACGTCGCCGATTTCCACCATGTTACCGATCGTGGCGCGTTGCTTGATTACGCAAACTTCGCCAATAGTGCAACCGTTCCCGATGGTGGTGTTGTCACCGATGTGGGTGTTGCGACCGATGGTGGTGTTGTCACCGATTACGACATTGTCGCCAATCTTGGTCTCGGTGTTCAAAACTGAGTAGTCACCGATCTCGACGTTTTCGCCGATGACGACATCCTTGTCGATACTAACGCCAAAACCAATCATGGCACTTTTTGGTACGAACACGATACGACCACAACAACTTTCGTAAATCGCAAAATCCCCGTCAGGCTTGACCATGGCAAATCCTCACTCTCCTATAGAATGAATAAATCTCTAAAAAACAATACTACTTTACTGACTTTTCGTCAAATGAAATACTAATTGGACAGTGGTCAGAACCTTCAATTTCAGGGTATATTTTAGCCTCAGTAATTTTTCCGGTGATTGATTCACTAGCAAGCCAGTAGTCGATACGCCAACCAATGTTTCGTGCTCTTGCGTTTGCTCTCCAGGTCCACCAAGTATAGGCGCCAATTTCATCTGGATGGAATAAACGAAACAAGTCTATAAAACCTTTTTTCAAGATATTATCAAATCCATGACGCTCTTCTTTTGTGTAGCCGGCGTTACCAATATTCGGTTTTGGATTTGCTAAATCAATTTCATTATGTGCAACATTAAAGTCACCACATACGAGAACTGGTTTTGTTTCTTCGAGTTCTTTTATATGTTCCAAGAATGCTGGGTCCCATCGTTCGTGTCGAAGCTTTAGTCGAGATAGGTCTCGTTTTGAGTTTGGTGTGTATACTGTTACGACCCAAAAACCATCAAACTCGGCAGATATAACTCTACCTTCAGCAGAAGGGTCGCCATACGAATCGTTTGCAAGACTATATTTTTCAGAAATCTTATCGACAAAACCGTTCAATATTGATATAGGTTTTGTTTTGCTAAAAATAGCTGTTCCACTATAGCCTGCCCTTTCGGCACTATTCCAATATTCAATATAATTTGGCAGGTCAATTTCAACTTGGCTTCTGTTGGCTTTTGTTTCCTGAAGGCATAAAATGTCTGGTTTATATTGACTAATAAACTTTTGAAGAGCACCTTTATTGATAGTCGCTCTAATACCATTTACATTCCATGAATATAGTTTCATTAGTTTAATTATACATTCTTTATCGCACGCTGAATATCACGGTCTTGGTCACGTCTTTTCATAGTTTCACGCTTATCATAATTTTTCTTTCCTTTTCCAAGCGCAATGACAACTTTTATGAAACGTCCGCTAGTTAGAAGTTTTAGCGGAATAATGCTCATACCTGACTGCTTTTTGCTGTAGAGGTCATCAATTTGTTTTCGGTTAGCTAATAATTTACGTGGTGAAGTATCAATACTACGGGCTCCAATTTTCCCCTTCTCGTTTATCTTAAGGCTAAAACTTGCGTTATTAAGCCACAGTTCATTTTCGCGAATGCTTACGTAAGAACCTTTTAATTGAACATGACCATCTCGGGCAGCACGTGTTTCAAGTCCAGTTAAGGTAATGCCCACTACTAAATCATCACCGAGCGCGTAATCAAACTTTGCTCGTCGGTTGACGATGGATTTAGGATGACTAGCAACCTTTTTCTTATTTGTCATAATGTTTTTATTGTAACAGATTGTATGAATTTATATTTAGTTATAATATATACAACTATTTAACGTAGTAGTATAATGATGATTGGATTATGTCAAAAAATATACCAATTCATTTGAAAGAATCAAAAAAAGATAATCTAATTTATCTATTTCATCATATACATCATGAATCGAAACTACATGAAGTTCATCATTGTGGTGGATTACATACTGGTGTTGATTACGAAATTAATCATTGCAAGTGTGGCTTACATAGTATAAACAAACAAATAGCGACTGGCGATACTATTGATACGAAACTATTAATGACGAAAGTTACAGTTAAGTTTACCGAAGAATGTCCTGATGGCGGGTGGCATCTCGAAAGTGGATTAATTATTTAAAATCATATATTAATCATAAGGAAAAATATGGAACAACATATTAATAATAGAACTGAAATTTCACAGCAATCATCAGAACTATCCACAGCAATCATTGAGAAATATAGTGAACTTTTTGATAGGATTGCCAGTTCGGATATACTTCCTATGAATGAAAATAGTGAATGGTTACTTGAAAGTCTAGAAAGTACGATTAACTATGCATTTTTAAGATATGGTCACGCCTCATTATTAGTAAATGACGGAAAGATCTATACTACCCTATCTGGTGGATTAGATTCAACATTAGCCATAGCTTTTCTTCGAAATAATTTTCCGACAGATGAAATTATTACCTTTACAATGGGAGGTTCTGTTGATCATCCTGACGTTATTCACGCACGTCTTGCGGCCGAAAAATTTAACACAACTCATCATGAATATATTCCAGACGACAAAGACATTAATGATACACTGGTTGAATATAAAGAACTTTATCCTAGTAAAAGTTTAGAAGATATGTCAAAGAGTGGTGATACGGATGTGTATTTGCATAATAAATATATTTCACGTTTTCAACCTAAAGTACTACTAGCTAATGACGGCATTGACGAATTAATTGGTGGTTATTGGGATCATAGGAGAGATTGTGATTTAAGCGAAAGAAGAACTATATATACTGATTTTTGGAATCAATTAATACCAAAACATCTAGAGCCACTTATAGCAACAAGTGATAAGTTCGGGATAGACCTACTTTTCCCATATCTTGACCCGCTAGTTATCGCTGACATTTCTCGCATACCGTTATTAAATAGAAGCACGACTCGCGAGAGTAAAATACCACTTCGAACTATCGCCAGACGTCTTGGTGTGCCTGAAGAAATTATAACTAGACCCAAAAGAGGCCAAGTTGGTATGCTTGATCGAAAATAAACAACATTGTTAAATCCCATATGATATAATTACAGCTATGAAAATATTAATTGCATCTGATTTATATTGGCCAGTTTTTAATGGGGTCTCGATGTTTAGTCGAAACTTGGCACGTGGACTAGCAGATCGAGGTCATGAAGTTTTAGTCATTGCGCCTAGTCAAACTGGTAAAAGATATGTCGAAGTTGACGGTAATTACAAGATTGCTCGAACGGCTACAATTGTCTTTCCGTTTTATCAAAATTTTAGAATTTCCTTAAGTCCCTATCGTGAGGTAAAGAAAATTATTAACGAATTTGAACCAGACGTTATTCATATTCAAATGTTATTAATGATTGGTCAGGCAGTTATGAAATATGGAAATAAGTGTGATATCCCAATTGTGTCTACTAATCACGCTATCCCAGAAAACCTAATGGATAACTTAAAGATGCTTGCACCGATATCAAGGCCGATTAATTTTGTACTAAAAAGATATGGAATGCGTTTTCATTCAAAGGCTGACTTTGTTACTATGCCAACTCAATCTGCTATCGATATGTTCAAAAAAGAGGCAAAAAAGCTTACAGTACCACTTGTACCAGTATCGAATGGGATTGATTTAAGTCGATTTACGGTCGGCGAACCTCCAGAGGGTGTGATTGAAAAATTCAAACTACCGACAGATAGACCAATTATAACTTTCGTTGGTCGAGTTGATGCCGAGAAGCATGTGTCTGTTCTAGTGAACGCATTAAACCGTATCTTAAAAACCGAAAAAGCTCATCTATTGATTGTCGGTGGTGGTACTGATCTATTAAACTTACAGGATTTAGCCAAAAGCTTAAATATAGAGAAACATATAACATTTACAGGTCGTGTCACTGACGAGGAAATAGTCGACCTTCATAAAACTGGAACTGTCTTTTGTATGCCTTCACCGGCTGAATTACAAAGTATTGTTATGCTCGAAGCTATGGCAAGTGGCCAACCTGTTGTAGCAGTTGACGCGGGTCCTTTAAAAGAGCTTTGTCAAAATAACATAAATGGATTTTTGTGTGAACAAGATAATGACAAGGAAATTGCCGCTGCGATCATAAAGATTATAACCAATCCTGATTTGAGAAAAAAAATGGGCAAAGAAAGTGTAATGATTGCAGATACTCACGACCTTCAAAAGACTTTAGATCGATTTGAATCAATTTATACAAGTCTTGTAAATCTTAAGTCAAAAAATTAGTTATTGCCTTGACGATTTCATCTGGTGTTTCGTACTGGGTTAAGTGTCCAACATTTTTTATAACTATAATCCTAGAATTTGGGAATATACTAACTAGTTCTTTTTGCTTTTTCAAAGGAGTAATATTGTCTAATTCACCAGCAATCACAAGAGTCGGGACTGCTATATTTGCGGCAAAATCACGCACACTGTTTTTTATGGATGCCTTGAATGCTTCATTAACTGTCCGACGATTTGCATATGTACTAAAGTATTTCATATGCTGAGAATGAATCCATTTTCTTAACTTTTTGTCTCTTGTTTTTGTCAAAGCTAAACTAGTAATCATAACTATTGGTTTTGCAGATAATATACCATTTCCGATTTTTTCTGGTGTTACTTCGCTCAACCAATAATAACCAATTGCTAGTTTAGATGAAATTGATCTAGTATTATCGACTACTGTAGAGCCAATTGGATTAACAAGAATTAGTTTTTCTACTGATTCTGGATATTGGCTAACATAACTACTAACTATAATGCTTCCAAAAGAATGTCCCATCAAGAATGGTTTTTTTCTTAATTCTAATCCACTGATAAATTCATTTAACCACACAACGTAATTATCAATCGAATGTTCTTTATCAAATGGTTCCGATTCAGAAAAACCTGGTAGATCAGGTACGATTACTCTAAAATTAGTTAACTCTTTTGCGACCAAATCTAGTCCATGATGTGTTCCACGAAGTCCATGTATCATCACGATTGTTGCAAGTTTTGGGTCATCATTATATACCCAATATGCAGTTTTACCTTGTTGATGTCGAATACTCATAGGTATCATTATATATTAATGTTTACTATTATCTGTATGAAAAAGATAGTGAATGTGGTGCTACCATTACTACCTCTGTTATGTTATGCTGGTGCAGATGATAGCCGATATAAATATTTCCGAAAAAAGTTTTGGTCCCAAAATTCTAATGAGTGGGATTAAATTTAGTGTTGATGATAGAGAAAAGGTAGGAGTTGTCGGTCGTAACGGAATTGGTAAATCAACCCTATTTAATATACTTACTAGTGAAGATAAAGACTTTACAGGTGATATCATTTTTAAAAAAGGTACAGTCGTTGTTGCAACTGCCCAAGAACACCATGATATGGGTAAAACCACTGTTTTACAGTATGTTCTTGCGGGTTTGCCGGAGTATTCTAAACTAAGCAATATAATCGAAACGTATCCTGAGACCATGGGTGATAATATGAAACTAATCGATGAATATACCCAGGCGTTAATGCGTTTTGATGATAAAGGCTTCTATCAAATCGAAGAGCAAATTGAACGAGAGCTTGATAATTTTCAATTGCCAGGTGTTGCCCACCGTGAATTCTCTACTCTATCTGGCGGACAAAAACGTTTAGTAGAAGTTGTAAAAGTTATGCATAGTGACGCTGACCTAGCGCTTGTCGATGAGCCAACAAATCATATGGATTATGTTGCAAAAACTCAATATGTTGATTGGATGAAAACTGCCCGAGAAGCGATGCTGGTGATTACCCATGATCGTGATGTTCTAAATGAAGTCGATAGGATTATTGAGTTAAAAGATGGCGAATGCTCTAGCTATAAAGGAAATTATGATGCTTACTTAAAACAGAACGCCGTAAGCACCGGTACTCAAATGAACGACTTTGAAATGATTGAAAAAAGAATTGTTAATTTAAAAGCAAAAGTTATTGATTACCAAAGGTTGAAAGAAAAAGCTCGTAATCCAGCCACAATTCAAAAGTTTAAACGACTAGAAGAAAATTCTCGAAAAGAATTGGCTGAATTACAGGCCAAAGAAAAACCAACATTTTGGATAGATAAAGAATCTGCATCTAATCTAAACTACAAAGTTGCAGCCCAATATGATAAATTTAAATCAAAAAATATTCGTATGAAACTTGGTAGCGATACATCCAGAAGTAAACATGTGCTAATCTCAGTTCGAGATTTATCATTGGGCTATAATAGCCCATTATTTAGTGGAGTAAATATAGATTTACGTGAGGGCGAAGCGTTAGAACTTCGTGGTCGAAATGGTGCTGGTAAAACGACATTAATAAAATCACTACTTGCCGCAGGTGGAATACTAAAAGATTCTGAAAAAAGCCCAATCAAACAATTCTCTGGAGAAATTAATATTGATTCACATGTGAGAATTGGAATCTATGAACAAGAGGTCTCGCCTACCTATTTTGATTTACCGTTAGAATCTGCAATAGAAAGAATGTACCTAGATCGAGGTCTTTCAATATCAACTACAAAGATTCGTAGTTTAATGAACGACTATCTATTTAATGAAAGTGATGGCAAAACGCCACTTTCTCGTCTATCCGGCGGTCAGAAGGCAAGATTTCAGTTAATAAAAATGCTAGCAGATAACCCACAGTTGTTGATTTTAGATGAACCGACTAATCACCTAGATTTACCAAGTATCGAAGAACTTGAAACAGCCCTAGCCAAATATTCAGGTGCGGTACTTTATGTTAGTCATGATGGCTATTTTAGAAAAGCAATGTCAGGTGAATCATTATTAATCGGCGCATAACCTAGTTTTTTTATATTTAAGCTTATGCTATACTAAAACCATACATTTTATGGGGTATTTAAGTGATAAACTTTAGTCAAATTACTAAAAAATCAATTCATTTTAGTCATTACAAAGGTTTTGCCCTTCCAACTGTTTTAATAGCTTCAATAATAATGCTATCAGTGCTACTTGTCTCTGTTAGTTCAACCGCTTCAATTCGCGTGTCATTAGTCACCCAATTTTATAATAGCTTGTCACAAAACGCAGGTGATGCTGGTGCAGTATATGCAAAATCATGTCTTGATGCGAATGGTGGTACTATTACTTGGACTACAGCAAAACCATTAAGACCTTATACTGATTGCACTGGCACCTTATTGGTTGGTATAGCTGGCCAAGATTATACAAACTGCTCTAATATATCAGCTTTACCATCTGCAAATCCTTCTTGTTATATAAGTGTTAATGATACAGTTGCTTCCACATTCACAGTCGAATACCCTACTGGCGGAATAGCTAGTGATATTAGTTCAGTCGGATCAGCAAAGTTATTACGTTCTAACAATAGTGTATGGCGTCAGTACATCACAAAAAGTACCCTAATTATTTCAAGTTCTGCCGTTGCAGTAGTAAATACAAACGTGAATGTAAGTACATTAGTCATTGGCGGTGGTGGTGGTGGTGGCTACGCTTACTACGGTGGTGGTGGTGGTGGTGGTCAATTACGGTCAACCACTCTGTCTATAAGTAGTGGTACTTTTAGTGTAACTGTTGGTGGGGGCGGTATAGCTGGAGCTACAGGACGTGGTACTAACGGTGGAGATAGTATATTTTCAACGATAACATCTATAGGTGGCGGTGGAGGTGGTGGTGGCAGTATCAGTGGCTTGTCAGCGCAATATCCGGGGCTTTATGGTGGTAACGGTGGTGGAGCGGCCGAGCAGAACACTGGTGGCAGTGCTCCAACGGGTGGTTTTAGTGGTGGTTCTGGCGGTTTAAGTGCTTGGGCTGGCAATGGCGGTGGCGGTGCTGGTGGTATTGGTGGTTATGTCACTTCGGCGGGATATAGTGGCGTTGGTGGTGTAGGTGTTAGTTCAAGCATTTCTGGTGCCCTAGCTTGGTATAGTGGTGGCGGTGGTGGTGGTGGTAGAGATGGCGGTGGCGCTGGCGGTAATGGCGGTGGTGGAAACGGTGCTTTTAGTAGCACTGCTGCAACCTCTGGTTCTTCAAATACCGGTGGTGGTGGTGGTGGTAGTAGGACTGCTGCAGCAGCTAACGGTGGCTCAGGTATAGTAATCATTTCCTACCCTACTGGTTCGGTGGCCGCAACTGGCGGTACTATAACTACGAGTGGTGGTAATACCATTCACACATTTAATAGTAGCGGTATTTTTACAGTTGGAACAACCTACGGTACAGGTGCTGACGGTGTAATTACCGTGGCATCCGCTAAAAACCTTAATACAGAGATTTTAGCTACTGGCAGAACTTGCGCTGATGCAATCAACTATTCAGTGACTGCACTTACTACAAACTCTGCAACTGTATCCTCCGCTCCTGCCGCGGGTTGTTTAGTAGCTGGTGATGAAATATTATTAATTAATCTTCAAGGCATAAGCACAAATTATGCAAATGTTGGTAACTACGAATCAGTCAGAGTGCTATCTGTTTCTGGCACTACTATTACATTTTCTAGTAATAAAACTAAGTATTATGGTAATGGTGTTTCAGACGATCTAAATATAGGTGTAGCAACTACAAACCAACGGGTAATGTTGCAAAGAGTGCCAAATTACACGAATGTAACTGTGAACTCTGGTATAGCATTAAATGCAGCTGCCTGGGATGGAACTAAAGGCGGGGTGTTAGCCTTTAGGGCTAATGGAACAACAACTGTAAATGGATCTATATTAACAAGCGGATTAGGATGGAGAGGTGGAGTTGGAGGACTTAATTACGGTGGGTCGGGAGAATCATACAATGGCGGTCCTATTGCAGAGTCCAGTACTTCTGTTAATGCCAATGGTGGTGGGGGTGGTGGCGGAAGTAGTTGTAATATTTATGATGGTCAAACTGGTGGTGCAGGAGGTCCAGGCTATGCTGTAGCTGGTACTAATGGAGGATTAGGTAGATATCAATGTAGAGGTTTAGGTGGTGCCTCATACGGTGATACAAATTTATCTAAACTTTATTTTGGATCAGGTGGTGGTGGTAATGCGGGATTAGTAGTAGCTGGTAAAGTTCCTGGTGGCAATGGAGCTGGTATTATTTATATAGTTAGTGATTCACTAACAGTTTCTGGGTATATTAAAAGTAATGGAGCAGATTCCACTTTGGTATCTTATGAGGGAGCTTCTGGTGGCTCTGGTGGTTCAATATATCTCAAGGCAAACTCTATCAACATTGGTTCAAGCTTAGTGCAATCAAATAGCGGCCTAAGTGGCAATGGCGTTAATTGGAGTTCGGTAGGTCCTGTTCAGGCTCAGTCTGGCCCGAGCTCAGCTGGCCGAATAGCTATTTACTATAAATCCTCAATTTCTGGATCAACTAGTCCAAGCGCATATCAAATTACATTTTAAATTAAATGACTAATCATAATAAATCATTCTTTTTTAATAGTACAAACGGTGGGAGCTGGAAGAATAGCAATTTCTGGAACATTAGTTGGTACAACAAACCCAGTCTCTTATAGTCTTTAATATTAATTAAAAATTTAGCTTATGCTATACTATAATCATACATTCTATGGGGTAATATAGTGATACAAATTCGTCAATATGCTTACAAAATAGCAAAAAAACATAAAATTAATGGATTTGCCCTTCCAACTGTTTTAATAGCTTCAATAATAATGCTGTCAGTGCTACTTGTTTCTGTTAGTTCAACCGCTTCAATTCGCGTGTCGCTAGTCACCCAGTTTTATAATCGCTTATCCCAAAACGCAAGTGATGCTGGGGCAGTATATGCAAAATCATGTCTTGATGCGAATAGTGGTAGTGTAACTTGGACTGCAGCTAAGCCATTAAGACCTTATACTGGTTGCAACGGTGAAACTTTACCTGCATATAGTGATTGTACTGATACGGTAGATCCAGCTGCGGAACCTGACTGCTATATTACCGTCAATGATACAAACACAGTTGTTTCAACATTTACGGTTGACTATCCAACTAATGGAATAGCCAGTAATATAAATTCAGTTGGTTCAATAAAATTATTACGTTCATCTAATAAAACCACTTGGCGTCAATATACAGCGAGAAGTAAAAAAACCATTTCTAATTCTAC
>JBAXKN010000013.1:0-19744 GCA_037135295.1 Candidatus Saccharimonadota bacterium | reverse complement strand
AAATAAATGTGAGCCCACGGGCTCGTTTTTATTTGTTCTGTTATATTATACATATGACCAAAGTAATTCTTATTAGGCATGCCGAATCTACTGCAAATATAGGTGATGTTGCTTTTGGGAATCTCGAAGCTCCCTTGACTGATAATGCATTGAATAATCAAATACCTGATGCTAGAAAAGAACTGATTGAAAAATATGGAATAAATCCCGATGAGTACGATCGACCCGTAGCGGTATCAGAATATTATCGAACTTATCAAACGGCTAGAGAACTAGGATTTCGAGCCATCGACAGGATTGAGATTATCAACGAATCAGAAATTTATCAGTCTGACGAACTGGCCGGTGTAAATGTTATTCAGAAGCATGTTGACGATGAAGGATGGCTACCCGAGCAAGAATTGGTTAGGGCACGACAAATTATTGAAAATATAAAAAGCGGTTCGCTTGACTATGAGATTATTTTCTCACACGGCATGGTAATAGCCGGTACACTTAGTGAGTTGAATAGACAGGGTATTATGGAGATAGAGCCCAACGCAAAACGCGGTTATGTGCCTCTTCAGGCACAAATCGTACAGATTGAAGTATAAGACGATCTGTTCAATACTGGTATTCTGAGCCTAGTACAGACACTTTACTGGAAGGCAGAGTCTTTTTGTTATAATGTTGACATGTGTAAGTATTCAACAGACGAACTGATCAAGATTGTTATTGATTCATTTGAAGCAGAACGAACTAATAACGTGGAACTTGGAAAGAGCCTCATTACAAATGACTTTAAGCAAAGAAGTATGATTATTCATGGTGATAAAATATTCCCCGTGTTTACAAATGGCGATATACATACCAGATTAGAAGAGGCTTATAGTCTTGAGGGTCGTGAATTTCATGTGTGGAACGTTGCCGCAAACGAAGCAACTCAAACAGTATTTGTTGAACTCGCAGAGGTAGAGCCAACTGAAGGTTCGAATCGAGTTTGGCCGTATGTATTAGTGTGTAAAATTGAAAACGGGAAAATAAAACGCTCGCGCCATTATGGCGATCCAGCTACACTCAAAAATGATATATCAGTAAATCAAGTGCGTGATGCGGTGCTAGATTAGCAGGTTCAAGACCTGTATGTTGAGCCAAAATTATTTTTAAAGACGTGAAGGGTGTTGTTATTGGAAGGTTTCAAAAAGCAGCGAATATGACAGAAGATTTGTTAATCAAAATTATTAAAACCAAAAAAGAACTCAATAACATTCCTGTTATTGCAGGTATCGATTTCGGACATACCGACCCAAAGATGACTTTACCAATAGGTGGTAAAGCTATACTGGACACTATTGACGAAGCGTTGCTGACGATATTAGAACACTAACAGTATATTCGAAAAGAAATCTAGCAAGTAGCAAACCCTAATATTTAAGTGGGTATGTTAACTGCTGTCTTTTTTAGATCAATATTTGCCTTGATAAAATAACTAAGCCTCTATTCAACCCGCTTGGTTTATAAGTTGTGTGGCTGCTAATCTGCCTAATGCTCGTGCATGACCTTTTGATAATAATTGAAGTGCTGTTTGTCTTTCTTGGCCTGTTATCAGGCTATCTGGCATGAATAAACCCATCATATGAATTCGATATTGATCGATATATTTTTCATCTAGTTTCTGCTGTTTTGAACCTAATGTTGCATGGTTGCCGGCAGCATTATCTTCAAAGTCGGCAAGTTTTATGACGCGACCTTTTGGGGATTTTAACACAATATCTTTTGTGTGCTGAGCGTAAATTATGTTCTTGTCGTCTTCTGGCATTACATCAGGATTTGTAACGGTGCCAATAAGCTCTACTACTTCAGGGTTTGTAAGGCTTGTCAGTACCTCTCTACCTATTAAGCGTGCCTTAGATAATTCAAGTGTCTTTTCACCCGTAAGGGCAAGCGTCAAATCACGTGGGTGATCTTCGAATACGTCATGAAGGGGACCAGCCGCAATTATATTTGGGTCTTCAATTTTAAAGTCTTCTAACAGGTGAAGAGTTACTCGCATAAGGTGATCTGTGTAGTGTCCATTTGTCCGCTCATCATTAGCATGTAGAGCTAGCCCCAGCTGTAGGCTTAATTGAACCAATTCGCTATCACCAAAACCACTTTTTTCTAATGAATCGAGTAGGCGTGTATATAGGCCAATTGTACCAAATTGCTCAGTTATTTTTCCTAAAGACAAACCCCTGACATTCTCAGGGGTAATAGAGGCTATTTCGTTTTTTTTATTATCTAAATAAAGTGGTTGCTCCATAATTTATTGTATGACAAATAAATAATAATGTAAACCTAGTTTTTGTTTTAAACTATTAAATCAGTGAATTGCATAGAGTTGTAGTGATCAAAGCTAGGTAATCTTGGGATAGGACAGTTGCATTTTGGATCTTATCTGTAATTTAGTTCGAGACCAAGATGCTCTTACCTGATACACTATAGATAATATGAAAAAAGTTGCAAAGCTAGTGATAATCGATAAAGATGAAAAATATTTAATGATGTATCGTAGCGATCATCCTACATTTGGTCGTGATGCAGATCTGCCAGGTGGAACGCTTGAAGAGGGTGAATCAACAAAAGAGACTGTAATTCGCGAAGTTAAAGAAGAGACGGGCGCTAATATTATAGATGTTGAAGAGTTGTATGCCGGACTGGGCTACTCGAAACACGGGACCCACAAGAGTCTTTTTGTGGCAAGAATAGCAGAAAGGCCTGATATAGTCATGAGCTGGGAGCATTCGGACTATGAATGGATTTCTAAAGGTGAGTTCCTGGAAAAAGCCAAAAACGCCAAAGACGACTACATGCATATGGTATATGATGTGTTGAGGCGTAACTAACCAGGACCATTGCTCTGAGTCAAAATCATATATTTAATATTTTACAGGTGCAAATAAATTATTTTAGAAATAACTGTATTACCTAAAACATTTCAACAATTAACCTACAGAACCTTACCTAGGGCCTTTTTGCTATAATAAAATATATGGATGACCCTAATGAAAAAGAAATTCAAACTGTTCATGCTGACGACGACCCAAATATTGATCCTACGCTTGAACGAAAAGAGATTTTTGAAGAGATAGAAAAAGAACCAGTATTTGTATCTGGCGGTGAGGGTTGTGTTAGAAATATTGAACATTGTTTTGGTGATTTTGCTGAACAACATCAAGATACACTTGATGGCATAAAAGGCAAAAAAGTATTGATTAAGATTAATGCAGTTGATCCATCACGTCCCGATGCATGTACTAGTCCAGAAGCTTTGAGGACAACTATTGAAAACCTATTGCGCTATGAGCCGGCCGAAATTTGTATTGGCGATCAGCCAGCCAAGCAATCAATTGAAGGACCAGATGGAGGAATTAACTCTGAGGAGTTATTTAGGCGTTTTAAAGAACAACTTGGCTATGATTTCTTAGGCGAATATCCAACCGCAAGATTCATCGATTTTAGATCTGAACTTGAGGCACCTGAACCTGAAAATATAGAAGATGTTAGAATGTATAATCTTTCTGGTTTTGAAACAATTTTCTCATTATCTCTGCCAAAAGCACATGGGCAACTTGATTTTTCAGGATGTCGTAAGAATATTGTTGGTCTATTACCTCAGGACGAGAGAATGGCAATTCTACATCCAGAAGGACCAATGAAAGACTGGAAGAAAAATAACAGTTCGGGAATGAAAAAAATTTCGGAGACGTATGCAGTCAATGGTCCGAAAACTGTATACATACTTGATGGTTATAAAACAATTATGGGACATGAACATAACGGTGTCCCAAGGGTCTCAGATTTTGCTATCGTCAGTATGGATCCATTCAACGCTGACCTTCTGGCATCAACTCTTGGCTTTTCAGCAGAACTTACAAGAAGGGTGCCATATCTTCACGATATCCCAATCACTGAAGATTTCGAAAAGATAAAAGGCGATATACCTGATTCTTCTGAAAAAAATTTCACTGAACATAGGGTTGTATTTAAAGGTCCAAATTCGGAGGGCACAATTTCTGTATATGAGACTGTGATTGATCCCGAAATTGATGAAGTTATAGTCAAGCCAATCGAAGATATTTTAGAAAATGTCGATCGAATAGATCTAATAACCGAACCTGAATCAATGGTGCAAACCTTGGGACATATCGGCTCTGATCGCGCTATTGATTGTTTATTTAAAATAGCTAGTCTTACGGATAATCCGTCTTTGTTGAAAACAATTTTTTATTACATTCATATTCCAGTCGTGTCTTCAAGAAAGTTAGACCCGCAACTTACAGATGATAGTCCCGATTTAAATGGTCTTGCTAGTGACAGGATTTATCTAAACTACCAGAACCTAGCGGGGCGATTACAACAACTTGGTGTAATCTGATTAGCCATTTGATTTAGGAGTATAATTTATAATATGAGTATATTAGTAAGATTAATTGTTGCCGGGCTAGTTATGGGCTTGCTAGATTTCTTGTGGTTAGGATTTATCGCAAAAAACTTGTATGCAAGTGAACTAGGCAAGCTACTTTTGGAAAAACCAAATATGATAGCTGCAATCGTTTTCTATGCTATTTATGTAATTGGTGTTGTGGTATTTGTTGTTAGTCCGGCTTTGGCGAATGGTTCGCTTTGGTCGGCAGTTGGCTACGGTGCATTGTTTGGTTTAGTGGCTTATGCGACTTATGACCTCACAAACTTAGCAACTGTAAACGGTTTTACTTTAAAGGTAGCAATAATTGATATGTGTTGGGGCGCATTAATAACAGCCACTACTTCGGGTGTTACATATTTTGTTATCAGCAAATGGATAGCTTAGTTATAATTTTCAAAATGTGGGCATTGGGCTTATATTTATTTATATGTGTTAGTGTTAAAATAAAAACACTATGAACAAACAATCTGTTGGCTTTACGATAGTTGAACTTCTTGTAGTAATAGTGGTCATTGGGATTTTGGCTGCTATAACTATTATTTCTTACACAGGGATTAGTAAAAAAGCTGACACGTCAACCTTGCAATCAGATTTAAGTAACAGTTCGAATTTATTAAAAATGTATCAAGTTGATAATGGTTCGTATCCATATGATTTAAATGGAAGTAATTGTCCGGTTAGCTCAGGTAGCGTAGTTGATAATAGATATTGTCTCAAAGTAAGTCCTGACGTAGATGTTAAGTATGATAGTATTAGCCCTAGTTCTTACACACTAACAGCTACAAAAAATGGTATTACATATTCAATTAATGAAGGTGGAGCTATCACTTATATTGCCCCTGGAAAATATTTTTTGAGAATTTCATCCGGTAGAATGTATACTTGTGGAATAGCTTCGGACAACAATGTTTATTGTTGGGGATATGGGGCACAAGGTCAGCTCGGAAATAATTCTACATCGGATAAGTTGGTCCCAACAGCATTAGATACTACAGGTGCTTTAAGTGGAAAAACGATCAAGTCTATTTCGGCTGGACATTTACACACATGTGCAATAGCCTCAGACAATAATGCTTATTGTTGGGGTAGCGATGTTGGTGCTATTGGTGATGGTATGTCATTATCTCAAAGACAAGTCCCTGTCGCTGTTTCTACGGCGGGAGCGCTTAATGGCAAAACTGTAAAGTCAATAACTACCGGAGATTCTCATACATGTGCCATTGCCTCGGATGACAATGCTTATTGTTGGGGAAGTGGTGGTAACGCGCAACTCGGCAATAACTCTACAGATCAAAAAACAGTACCAACAGCAGTTTATACGGCAGGAGCTTTAAGCGGAAAAACGATTAAATCTATCTCTGCCGGTGATTATCATACATGCGCCATCGCCTCGGACGATTTGGCCTATTGCTGGGGAAGTAATAGTTATGGACAATTAGGCGATGGTACAACAACGCAAAGAGCCACACCCACACCAGTAAATACCGGCGGCGTACTATCTGGAAAAACGATTAAATCTATCTCAGCAAACTACTCGGACCATACATGTGTAATAGCTTCTGATAATCAGGCTTATTGTTGGGGAGATAACTATGCTGGCAGACTAGGTGATAACAGTAACACTAATAGCTCTATTCCAGTCCCCGTATATAATAGTGGTGCGTTAAATGGTAAAACTATTTCGCAGATTTTTGTCGATTTTGGTCACACTTGTGTGATAGCCTCAAATAATCAGGCTTATTGTTGGGGGTATGGAGGTTATGGAGCTTTAGGCAATAACTCTACGGCTGACAGCTTCGTACCAGTAGCTGTTGACACAACTGGAGTTCTTAATGGTAAAACTATTCAATATATCTCGATGAGTCTTTACGGAGGTTGTGTGATTGCTTCAAACAATCAAGTGTATTGTTGGGGGGTAAATAGCCAAGGCTCTCTGGGTAATGATTCTACGGTAGATAGCTTGGTGCCAGTAAGTGTAAATGCCATACCTTAATAGCGAAAATATTAAACTTTTTATGAAGCCTTTTTTGTTATACTGAATTTATGAATGAAACAAACAAACGAATAGTTGTTGCCCTTGGTGGCAACGCATTGCAAAAAAAGGGTGAAGCTAGTGCAGAAGCACAACAAAAAACTGCCGATGAAACAGCTAGGCAACTAGCCTCGCTTGTAAAAGATGGTTATCAAATAGTGGTTGTCCATGGTAATGGGCCTCAAGTTGGTAATATTGTGATTCACGAAGAGGCGGTCAATACCAGTGACGTTCCGTCTTTACCACTTGATAGCTGTGTTGCTATGAGCCAGGGTTCGATAGGATATTGGTTGCAGCAAGCGTTAACTGACGAGTTACGCAAAGATGGATTAAATAATACAGTAGTAACCCTTGTCACACAAATGCTTGTTGATAAGAATGATGCCGCCTTTAACAATCCTTCAAAACCAATCGGTCCATTTTATAAAACTAAGGATGAAGCCACAGTCCAAGCGAATGCTCGTGGCTTCGTTGTCAAAGAAGACGCAGGTCGTGGTTGGCGACGAGTAGTGCCGTCACCAAAACCTATCGAGATTATCGAAAAAGATGCCATAAATAAATTAATAGAGAGTGGTATTGTTGTTATTGCTGCTGGTGGCGGCGGTGTGCCAGTTATTATGACCGAAAATGAAGGGCTACATGGTATTGAGGCAGTAATCGACAAAGACTTTAGTGCCGCTGTTGTCGCAGATTTGATAAATGCCGATAAACTTGTGATACTAACTGCCGTAGATGCAGCAATGATAAATTATGGAAAACCCGATCAACAGTCAATCGGTGAAATAGATAAGGCAACTATGCAAGAATATGTACTGCAAGGTCATTTTTCTAGTGGCAGTATGCTCCCAAAAGTCCAAGCAGCCTTACAATTTGTTAATAAACCTGGCCGAACCGCAGTAATAGCCTCATTAGAGCATGCCACCGAGGCTGTTGGTGGATCAATCGGCACGATAATAAAATATTAGAAAATATATATCTATATATGCGTATTGTTAATCATGCTAAACGCAAGTATTATGGAATTACATGAAAAATAAAGATTTTGTAGATACAAACAATTTTAACAAAAAAGAAATCACGGACATCATTCAATTAGGGCTACATTTAAAGGCATGTATTAAGTCTGGTTATTATCCGCCTTTGCTTAAAAATAAAACCTTGGGCATGATTTTCGAACAGTCATCAACCAGAACAAGAGTTTCATTCGAGACAGCCATGACTCAATTAGGTGGCCATGCCCAGTATTTAGCCCCAGGTCAGATTCAACTTGGTGGTCACGAAACGGTTGCTGATACAGCGCGAGTTCTATCACGTTTAGTAGATATATTAATGGCTCGTGTCCAAAAACATCAAACTATAGTTGAACTAGCAAATAATTCGACGGTACCTGTAATAAACGGAATGTCTGATTATAACCATCCAACTCAGGAAATGGGTGATGCAATAACGATGATGGAGCATTTACCTGAAGGTAAAAGAATTGAAGATCGTAAAATTGTTTTTGTAGGTGACGCGACACAGGTTTGTGTCTCATTGATGTTTATTGCTAGTAAACTTGGTATGAAGTTTGTTCATTTTGGACCCGAGGGCTATCAAATAAAAGAAGAACTTCAAGAAATAGGCAGAAAAAACTGTGAAGTTTCTGGCGGTAGCGTGACAGTGACAGATAATGCCGAAGAAGCTTTACGCGATGCAGATTTTGTTTATACAGATGTTTGGTATGGTTTATATGAAGCCGAATTATCAAAACAAGAACGTATGAATATTTTTTATCCCAAATACCAAGTAAGTGACGAACTGCTGAATATGGCCTCTGCAAATGTAAAATTTATGCACTGTCTGCCAGCCGCAAGGGGTGAAGAGGTAACAAACGAAGTATTGGATGGAAATAGGTCAATTGCATTTGACGAGGCAGAAAATCGATTAACAGCAATGCGTGCCTTATTGGTTTATTTTATTCCAAAAGTCGAATATTCAGAAGAAAATATGAAAAACGCTAAAAATGCGTTAGATGAATTTATGAGCATCAACAACATATTAATATCCAAAGGAGGGGATATATAATGGAAAAAGTAAAAAAGAAAAAATTTAAGCTGTTAGATGCTGTACTGGCTTCAGTCTGTATAGTGCTTGTTGTCGAATCGGTTGTGCCGACGGCAGCTATTGGTCCAATGCAATATTTCTGGTGGGGATTACTTTTTCTAACCTTTTTCTTACCTTACGGTTTGATCACTGCTGAACTTGGCTCGACTTATCAAGGCGAGGGTGGACTATTTGATTGGGTTAAAAAAGCCTTTGGTGTTAGAAGTGGTGCCAGAGTAGCTTGGTACTATTGGGTCAACTTCCCACTATGGATTGCCTCACTTGCGGCGTTGTTCACTGTAATTTATGGAGTTATATTCAATTACACATTCGACCCAAAGATAGCACTTTTCGTCCAGCTAGGTTTCATTTGGTTGGTAGTTTGGTTAAGTGCCTACAGGATAACGACGAGTAAGTGGATAGTTAATTTGGGCGCTATCGTTAAAGCTTTGATTATACTCACTATCGGAGCTTTTGGTGTATGGGCTTTGACGCATCAAGGTATGGCAACAACAACTACAGTTAGTACTGATGCTTCTATTTTGGGCGGGCTATCGTTCGTGGCAATAATAATTTTCAACTTCCTCGGCTTTGAGGTCATGTCATCGTTTTCAGGTGACATGAAAAACCCTAAAAAACAAATACCTCAGGCTATCATTATTGGTGGTATTTTAATAGCTGCCTTCTATCTTTTTGGAGCATTTGGTATCAGCGCTGCCATTCCTCTTGATAAGCTTGTTGAAACTTCAAGTATGGCTTCAAGTATGGCTACGGGTCTGATAGATGCGTTAAGAATTATGGCAGGTCCAGCTACCTGGTTGGTTGTAGCGGCGGGATTATTGTTCATGTATACGATGATTTCGAATCTTGTTTCTTGGTCACCAGGTGTGAATTACGTTGCGCTTTACGCTGCAAAGAACAAGGCTCTGCCAAAAGTATTTGCTAGCGAAAATAAACACGGCATGCCAAAGGGAGCCAATATAATTAATGGTTTGGTGGCTTCGGCTTTAGTAATCGGAGCATATTACTTGATACAGTATAGTGGTAATATTGAAACTTTCTTTGCATCCTATAGACTTAACATTACCATTAATGTTGATACTTTCTGGACTTTCTTTATGTTAAACGTTGTTACATTTATAGCATCATATGTTTTCTTGTTCCCGGCCTTCCTTAGGTTGCGTCAGAAAGATCCAAATACTAAAAGACCGTTCAAAGTTTCAGGTAATAAATCTATTATATGGTTAATATCAGTAGTTCCTTTGGTTTTATTGGTGGCGGCTTTGGTATTCATGTTATTCCCATATGACAGTGCAACAAACTCTTTGGCGCCTGACAATGTATTGATAGCTGGTGCAGTTACGGCCATTGTCATTGGTGAGATAATTGCTCAGGTTGCGGTTATGCGAAATAAGAAAAAGAAGAAATAAGAATAAGTAAAAAATATGAAAACTTTGAGCTCAATCCCAAAAAATGATAGCTTTCACATGCCTGGCGAATTCGAGCCTCATCAAAGTACTTGGATGCTTTGGCCCGAACGTCCAGATAACTGGCGAGAAGGTGCCAGACCTGCCCAAAAGGCCTTTGTCGAAGTTGCAAAAGCTATTAGCAGGTTTGAACCATTAACAGTTGGTGTAAATCAAAGACAGTTTTCTAATGCCAGAAACTTGCTTCCTGACAATATTAGAGTTGTCGAAATGAGCAATGATGATGCTTGGATTCGCGATTGTGGACCGACGTTTGTTAAAAATGACAGTGGAGAGATACGCGGAATTGACTGGGGCTTTAATGCCTGGGGCGGTCTTTTCGATGGTTTGTATTTTCCTTGGGATAAAGACAATCAAGTTGCAACTAAGGTTTGTGGGGTAGAGAATAAAGACTGTTACGATAAAGGTGGTTTTATACTTGAGGGCGGTTCTATCCATACGGATGGAGAAGGAACAGTCATAACAACCGAAGAATGTTTATTAAGCGAAGGTCGTAACCCTTCAATGAGTAAAGACGAAATCGACCACACACTAATCGAATATCTTGGTGCTGAAAAGGTGATTTGGCTAAAACGAGGAATATATAATGACGAGACTGACGGACATGTTGATAATATATGTTGTTTTGTCCGCCCTGGAGTTGTTTTTTTGGCCTGGACTGACGATGAAAACGATCCGCAGTATGAAATATCAAAAGAGAATTTCGAAATCCTATCTAGTACAACTGACGCAAAGGGTCGTCAACTAGAAATTCACAAACTGCATATTCCAAAACCAGTCCTTATCACCAAAGAGGAAAGTGAAGGTGTTGATGCAGTTGATGGCACATTGCCGCGTCTTGAAGGCACCAGAATGGCAGCGTCCTATGTTAATTACTATCATACTAACGGCGGTATAATATTGCCGTTGTTTAATGATCCCCAGGATGATGTTGCTTTAGGCCAATTAAGAGAATTATACCCAGACAGAGAAGTAATTGGCGTATTCGCCCGTGAAATAATACTAGGCGGTGGTAATATTCACTGTATTACACAACAAATACCAATAATAAATTAATAAGCACGAACATTTACTGTAAAGGTAATAAAAAAACGATGTCTAATAAGAAAGATATAAAAAAAGAAAATATTGAATATAATAAAATTGACGATGTCAATCATTCATCGGTGTCAGATTTACATAAAACACGATTTCTGAAGAAATCAATTAGTCGCAATGTTTTATTTTTTATAATAGGCGCCTTATTTTTTGTATGTGTAGTTTTGATATTAATTATTTATTTCATGGCAATTGACTTAAGTGCAAATAGAATTCATATTTCTCCGACTGAATCTAATAATACTAAAGTTGATAATAATGTTAAAAAAAATGATAAACCTTTAGGTCAAAATATTGTAATTCTTGTGGAACCTTCTTCGCCTGCCGATCCATATAATACTATCGGGATCGTGAGAGATGCTGTTACTACTAAATCTAGTGACATAATGCCAAATGGTTTCATTACATTTACTTACGATTCAGATTCTCCGATTTGGAAGACAGAAAATTCAAAGTTTTTTGCAAAATATAGTGTTTACCATTCTCAAGAGACTTTAGAAATTATATTTGATGAAAAGTTGACTGATCAAACAAAACTCGAGAATACGATAAAAGATTCATTAATAAAAACAGGGTTTAAGGAAACAAAGGCCAACATTACAATAAATGGTAGTGATTATATGGCATACATAAAAGATGATGTTATCTGTAACTATGGCATTGGTGATTATCCTTTTACTTATAACGTAGCCTGTGCGACAATTTCTGATTATGAATATGCCCAAAACTACCTACAGCCTTTTTATGATGCATATAAAAATGCAGGTAATTCAATCGATAAGGTGTATATTGAAATAAATGATGATGCAGCTGCCAGAGTCGACGGATATAGAAAAGCGCGGGGTAATATTTCTTTCGATGGTCCAACTGGCAGTGGATGGATAGTATTTTACAAAAAAGACGGTGAAATTTGGCGATATTTTGATAGTGGTAACGGCGAGCCAGCTAAGTGTTCGGAATATAATACAGTTGATTTAAAGTCTGCCTTTAAAGGTGATATATGTACAAATTCAAAAGGTGATGTAGACGGCTCGATTGTCCAATAGTTGTTAACATTTTTTATTTTTTACGATTATGATTTTTTGTCATGTTATTATATGCCTATGGAAGATATGAAAATTGATGAAATATAAAGACTTTAATAGCGTTGATGTTGATAATCTTGCAAAGCAATATGGTTATTCATATACGCCTATTGTTGATGCAAAAAATATAAACGAAGACGGTCTGTACTGTAATCCCATGAGTAAGACTATAAAACATGACGTATTATCGTTTAGTGTTGACGGTGTCTACTGTGAACTATTTACTGCCCAATTTCAGGTTGTTTTTGCAGATAAAATGTATGGGGTTAAAGAACCGATTACTCAAGGTATCGCTGTTTTTTCGATTAAACTTCCCTATGATACGGCACCTGTTTATATAGAGTCACGTACTAATAGAACGATAAATAATATACTAGGACTCAGCAAGGTAATATTTCCAAGAACTACAAGAGTTATCCTTGAGGGTGATTTTAACAAGTTTTTTCGCGTATACGCAAGAGACAAACAAGAGCTCGATGCTTTTACGACTTTAGCGCCAAATGTTATGTTACGAGTTATGGAGTCGATGGGTGAGTATGACATTGAGTTTGCTAATGATAATGTATATATCTATCACACTATGATGTACTCTAAGGTATTCGATTCATCAGAAATATGGATACCCTATACTATTGCAGAACACGAAGAGCTGTTGCAAATAGGTGTCGACTCTGCAAAGCATATGGCTAGAGCATCTAGACCTTCAAGGATATATGACCGTTCTAAGACAGAGGTTTTCTGGAAGTTCACAGCTAGCATGTCGACTAAAGAGGTCCATAATGCTCAGGATAGAGTGATTTCGATGTTAATTGCACCTTTTATTATTGTTTTTGTTCCGTATTTATGGCCGGTCGGTGCTTTATTGATAATTTTGATATTGTTCCGTTACACTAGCTGGAATAGACGTAGGAAAAGGCTAGTAGAACGTTGGAGCAGAAGCAAGAAACAAACACAACTCATCAAGAAACTGTAAGTTTATTACATGGTATTATAATCCTATGGAAGATTTAGAAACTATTGAAAATTCAGAAATAATGAAAGATTCAGTCCTAAGACTTTCAGAAACTTTAAACGGTAAGGCCGAATATTATATAGGCGGTGGTTTGGCTGTGTTTGCAATTGACGGTTCTGATCTAGATAGAGAGTTTTCTGATATTGATATTATTGTTCCTGAAGAAGGTGTTGATGCCGTTAAAGATGCGTTAGAATCAGGGGTTTATAAATTCTGGGATGAGAGATTTGCCCACAGGACTCGCGAAGATTTAGTCGGCATTGGTGGGCATCACGAGTATGGTGCTATGGACGAAACAAACCACACACGAATCGGAATATTTACTTTTGATACATTACATGATGGCAGGATAGTTTTTCGACAACATTTTGGGGAAAAGAGCGAGGATGGAGTCTTAACTGACAAAGTTCGTGAAATGATAATGCCACCAGAAATTACAAAAGATGACTTATTTTCTGTCGAGCCGATAATATTTGGTGATGGAATGATTTTCACAGTGACACCAGAGCAAATTTATCTGAGAAAAAAGAATGGTAGTAGAGAAAAGGACATCTCGGATCTTAAAAAAATTGAATCGAAAATAAATCCAGAAAAAGCAGCTAAACTAGAGACTTCAATATCTAGAATAGAAACAAAGATCATATAAACTTAAAAATACTAGATTTCTTTTCGAATATTTGATTAAATTATAATTAGTGAATTAACGGAGGTATTTAAAGTGACTACTAAAAAAGCATCATTAGAAGCGAAGTGGGATGAGGATTTTGAAAAAAAAATTGAGCAAAAAATCGACACCTGGGCTAGCTCTTGTGGCAAGAAAAAAGTTGGTTCAAATGCCGGTGCTGGAGTTGTTTACTGTTTTGGTCTAGTCGGTGCTCTAGTTTATTATATTCAAACCTCAAGTGGTTTTTGGGATGGTGTGGTTGGTGTTTTTAAAGCTCTAGTTTGGCCAGGATTTTTAGTATTTGAATTACTTAAGTTTTTTAAATTATAGTTTTAAATAATAGTCTTTTAGTTTTGTTTTTATCGTTAAAGCATTAGATGTATGCTATGATTTAGTAGAAATAGGAGACATATACTTACATGGAGCCTCAAAATATAAACGAACAGAATAACTCAAATCAAAATCAACAAATTCCTACACAATCTAATCAGGTTCTAGCTCCTATAGCCGAAGATCCCGGAAAGACTCTCGGTATTGTCGGTCTTGTATTGGCATTTTTATTTCCTTTGGCCGGCATCATCGTATGTGCTATTGCGCGAAGTAAATCAAAAAAAAGTGGGTTTAATAATCAGCTTGCTTTAGGTGGATTAATCACGTCAATCGTATTTTTTATACTAAGTTTCATCGTATCTATTGGAATAATATTCGGTATTGTTAGTACACTAAACGGAGGTTTCGTTGTCGGTAATTGGAACCAAACAGGGTCAGGTTTGACATTTGATGGCGCGGTATCAAAAACTGGAGCCGATTATGTACAGATAAAAAGTGACAAAAATATTACTTGGTATTCAGATAGCAGCGACAAGTCTAAAAATTATACAGTTGGAACATATAAAATTGAGCTTGGGAATAAATCAAATGACGAAGGCCAAATTGAAGTCGGCGACTACACTGTGTACACACTTACTTTTAAAGTCGATAAATATGTTGATGAAAATGGAAATCAGCAAAAAATTTCAAAAGACCTGGTTTATCTCGTGTACTACAATTCAGATGATTCAAAATCTTTTAATGCAATCAGCGTTGATTCACTTAGAGGTTATAAATTCACAAAGGAATAAACCACTCAATAATTATAAATGACGATTGATTTTTTTTCGTTCACTTGCAGTTAATGAATCTATATCGATATCTTCGCTTTCTATAAATCCGTCAATATACTCCATAACATCAGCACTTGGTTGTTTTCGCTTTAACTTGTCAATTTTATTTGCAATAGCGTTAATTTTAGCTTGACGAGTATCTACCATGTCGGTTAGGCCTTCTTCTTCCGCCCTAATCAGCATGCCAGGAAGGTCTATGTTATTTCCAGGGAATTCGCCATTCATTTTTTGCATCCTTTTTGTTGACTAATGTTGTTTGCTGCAACTATAATATATCTATTAACAATTTAATATCAAGAGTGCAGCGAGAGTTCTAGCTTTTTGACCTGCCAGCAACCTACTGTTTACGAGTAAGGTGCTAAACCTAGCCCGCAAGGGAAGGATAAATTATAACTTTTTATCCTTTCCTACGAAGAAAGGATATATTTATGTCAAATTTTAGAACCGCCGAGAGTGTATCGCCCAAGCACCCCGATAAAATATGCGATCAGATATCTGACGCAATTTTAGACGCGTATTTGGTTCAAGATCCAGACTCAAGAGTTGCTATCGATGTAGCTGGAGGCCATGGGATTGTATTTGTAACAGGCGAAGTAACTTCGAATAGTAAAAAAGTTGACGTATCAAATATAGTAAAAAGATTAGCAGGTAATGTCAAAGTTATAGAAAATATTGCAAAACAGAGTACGGAAATAGCACAAGGTGTCGATTTTGGAGGCGCAGGTGATCAGGGAATTATGGTAGGATATGCCACCAATGAAACTCCAGAGTTATTACCACTTGAATATGTATTAGCTCGTAGATTAAACCAATTTATTTACAAAAAATGGCCATATGATGGAAAAACTCAAGTTACTTTAAAAGATGGAAGAATTATCAGTATTGTAGCAAGTTTTCAAAACGTTAAAAAAATTGAACTCCTGAATTATGTGGAGAGTTGGTTATTGAATAAAAAACTAGCGAAATTTGATAGTATCGATTTTCATATTAATCCCGCTGGAGATTGGAATATCGGAGGTTTTGAGGCAGATGCCGGGCTGACCGGTCGCAAGTTGGTTGTCGATAATTATGGCCCTAGAATACCAATCGGTGGCGGTGCTTTTAGTGGCAAAGACCCAAGTAAAGTTGATAGGTCAGCTGCCTATATGGCTAGAAAAATTGCAGTCGACTACCTTAAAAAATATGGTGCAACTGAAGTTTACGTTTATTTAGCATACGCAATCGGCTATGATCAGCCGCTTGAGGCAACCGCAGTTGTTGATGGTGTTCAGTATGAAATAGAAGGTTATGATTTGTCGCCAAATGGAATAATAAAAACGTTGGATCTGAAAAGACCAATTTATGAGCAAAAAGCTAGATATGGCCATTTTGGTATGAATTGAAATATAAGATGTATAATCATATTATAAACAGGAGTTAATATGAACAAAATAGTAATTTGGATAATTAGCGGAGTTGTTGTGGTTGCTGGAGGAGTGTTGGCTGTTGTGCTTTTTAGTAATAATGGAGCCAAAGTCACAAACACAAACACTGGTCAAACAACTAGTGTGAAAACTGGTAATGATGCGATTATTAGTGTTGATGCGTGTGACATATTAACTGAAATTATAGCAAAACAGATTTTAGGTGACGCTGCAGAAAAAAGCGACACAACTAATGGACAAACTTCAACTGATGACGTATCGGTTAGTAACTGTACATATACGGCAAGCATAGATCCGAATGCAGCTGTAAGAATTAGTAATAAAAAAGGTGTCGGAGTTCTAATTAGAGCAGCTAAAACAAACGCTGGCATTGAAACAAACAAAACTATTTTCACCACCAATAAGCCTGCAGGAGTTCAGGACATTAACGGTCTAGGTGAATCAGCCTTTTTTAACCCACAATTTGGTCAAACTAACGTCCTAAAAGGAGGTAATTGGTATATAATCACGAATTACTCTGGGACTGCTGGTATCGGAACTTTGGAATCTAATAAGCAATTAGTTGATTTATTAAAATTAAAATAACGTTTATTAAACGATGACAAACTGTCTTTTGCATTTACATATACAGTAATATATGGTATCGTTTTGTTATGGATCACCTAGAGCAGTTTCGTGGAACTTATGATATCAATAGACAACGTCTAGAACGACGTATCAATATGCTTGTTGTCGCAACTAGTCAGTTTGTACCTGATAATTTAGCCGAACTTATTGCATTAAGTGAAAATGGTGAAATCGATTTCCCTCTTGAGTGGGTGAAAGTACCGGATCCAAGTAGCGGAAATGAAGGACCTAACTTAGAAGTTTTGCCTGTATTAGAGATGTGGAAAGGTGAAGATAATGAGACTGGCCCTTGTCTAAGTGGCCTTACTATTTTTGGTAAATTATCTGATGGTGAAGAGCGAGTTATTGGAAGTATGAACCCATTAAGTGGTAAAAATACTCCGATGTTATATCTTAATGTAGTTGGCTATACCGAATGGGAAAGCGCCGATGCGGAAATTTTCTTGAAATTGGCTGAATCATCCCTGGAATCTCAAGAAATAAGCGAATAAACTTGTATGATTGTTGAAGTCAACGTAAAGCCCGGTAGTAAGAAGGGTCCTTTGATTCAGCCTGGGCTAGATGGGTCTCTGCTTGTTTTTGTATCCGAGCCTGCTATTGACGGCAAGGCTAACCAAGCCGTAGTAAAACTACTTTCAAAATATTATGAAGTTTCAAAAAGTAAAGTGCAGATAGTCAGCGGCCTAACTTCCAAAAATAAGCGTTTTTTGATAACTAAAGAATAAGTAAATAGTCTATTAGGTTAGTGGTATTTAAATATATTTCGAAATTGGAATAAAATAGATATATGAAGGTTATTAAATCGTTAACTAATAAAATCGCAATTGATATTAAAGCTGGCAAGTTAGCAGTTATCCCAACTGATACAATATACGGTCTTGTCGCTAGTGCATTAAATAAAAATGCAATTGAAAAAGTTTATAGTCTGAAAAAAAGAGCACCTCAAAAACCTTTTATTATATTGATATCTGATATTTCTGAACTAGGTTTTTTCAAAATTAGTCTTTCTATGGATTTATTAGCTAAACTATCTGAATATTGGCCAGGTCCAAATAGTCTTATCTTCCAATGTGACAATTCAGATTTAGATTATCTTACGCTTGGTAGAAATACTTTAGCTTTTAGGATGCCTGCCAATAAATTACTTAGAAGTTTTATCAGAAAAACTGGTCCCTTGATTGCACCCAGCGCAAACCACGAGGGTCAAAAACCAGCCGTTGATATTAAGAGTGCAATAGATTATTTTCAAGAAAAAGTAGACTATTACGTCGATTATGGGTTCATCGATAATCAACCTTCGAACTTAATAGATTTAACGAATGATTATCCTGTAAGGTTAAGGTGATTATTACTTAGGCAAGTTTTTGAATTGATTGTAACGAATAATCGTCGATGATATATTTTTTTCTTCGGTTAATTTCGTATTACAATCACCAACACTAGGAAATACTACTAGCTGATTTGTGCATACTTTCAGTGAATCGTTATTTGCAAATAGACTTTGTCCGAACATTAATTGGCTGGTTTTTATACCCAGTAAATCCAATACAGTGGGCATAATATCAAGATGTGTTCCCTTATTAATATGCGTCTTGCCAGTAGTTTTGTTCGGCAATTTTATTATTAACGGCACTTCTTTACCTTGGATACTCGATGGATCGTAATTGATATCTCCTGCAGCAAACGATGGCAGCACTGGATTGTGGTCGCCATAGACAAATATTAATGAATCCTCATATAACCCATCAGTCTTTAGCTTTTCAAAGAATTTTCCTAACATTCTGTCAGTGTAATTTATATTTTCTAGATAACCTCCGACTTGATCTGGATAATCAGATGAATTTATTCCTAATTCTTTTGTTTGATCATTTATTTCAAAAGGCACGTGTGTGGATAGTGTTATTAGATAACTGAGGCTAGGTTTTGGTTGTTCTTTTATGTAATCAGCGGTTTTTGATAAAAAATCGCCGTCATTTAATCCCATGTTTAGTTTTAAACCTTTTGGATAATTATCAGCAGCAAAGAACTTTTCGTAACCAATTGATTTTATAGCAATTTCGCGATTCCAAAAATTTCGATTAAAACCGTGATAGGCAAAAGCGCTATAACCATTAGCAACCAAATTTTTTGGCAAACTAGTAAAATCATCGCGACCATATCTTACAAAGACCGCAGCATCGTCTAGTGGGAAATAAGACGTATTAGCTACAAAATCTGTGTCTGAAGTGTGACCTGCGCCATACAAATAGCGATCATTTGGAAAAAACTGAGAGACCTTGGACAACTTATTAAGGTTTGGTGTTATTTCTTTTCCATTTATCTTCTTGTTTACTACGAAACCACTTAAGGATTCAACTTGAATCAAGATAACATTTTTACCACTCGCCGATCCAGTAAGGTTATTGTCTTTCAGGGTGGGTTTATTTTCTTTTACCCAATTTGATAGTTCATTTATTTGTGGTTGTGACAAGCGTGTCGTTTCTTCATCAATAAATCGTACTATATCAATAGTATGAGCCATTAACAATCCATAAAATTGAGACGACGATACTGTATCATATCCTTTAACTAGAACATCGTTCAATGTACCTAAACCCATGGGTAAAAGAGACAACCAAAATGC
>JBAXKN010000012.1:0-21139 GCA_037135295.1 Candidatus Saccharimonadota bacterium | reverse complement strand
CAATAAATATATATCAATCAGGAGGTATAGCAATACCATAGCTTGTAGCTGAAACTTCTTGGCTAAATTCACTTTCACCGATACTATTTACGGCTTTTATCTTATAGTAATATAGGGTTAATTGCGATTGACTACTATCACGATATGAATTTATATTTGAAAGATTAATACGTAGTGTTTCACTACCAGAGCTAAGTCCCCGATATAGATTATAACCAGTTATAACTGAGCCACCATCATTCGAAGGTGTCGTCCAACTTAAAGTGATTCCAAATAATCCCACACTGTCAACAGCTAGCCCAGTTGGTGCCCCAGGTACGGTAGTTGTTGCTAACTCATATAACGCTGGTGATGAAGTATTAGTTATACGATAGTTAGTTGAATTATTGTTGTTGTTTGTAGCATCTAAGGTATAGGTTGTGTATGGAAACGTTGACGAATATGTAAGTTTGTTGCCAGAAGATGATTTTACGCAATATTTCGTATCTGTTGGATTAATTGGACAATATAAACTAGTATTTCCAGTTTCAGGCATATCTTGAGGATAGGTGCTGTTATCTACCTTATACATTTCTAGTTTTTTAGAGGCATTATTTAGATCTGATTGTTGTGATGCAGCTATTGCTTTCTTACTAACACCTGTATAGCCAACTATAGTAATCGCTGCAAGAATACCAATTACTACTATTACAACTAGGAGTTCTACTATCGTGAAAGCAGATCGTTTATTTTTCATAAATACAGTTTACCATAATCATTTCGTTAAACATAAATTGTATATTTATTAATTTTATATTATAATAATATATAGGTATGTAGTCCTTTCAAACAACTCCTCAGAGAGCAGGGTGATTAAGATGAAGTATAAGCCTTGGTGGTGGCCGAAGTCTCACCATGACGTCGACAAGCTTCTCGACAGAATCGAAAGACACCAAACCAACTATCTACTTTTCATGCTCGACAGGTTTGTCATTTTAGCTGCCGAATGTGTATTTGCATTCGGTATGTCGTACGCATTCATCATGATCATGCTGATTGCCGGTAAAGACCCAATGGGTTGGAACCGCATAGCGCTCGTAGGATCATGTATGATTGGAATCACATGTGCGTTATTAGCGCACAAGATTGACAACGACGTCTTCCGTGAAATGGCCGAAGTCTTCCTAGGGATACCACTATCCCGAAGAACCAAGTCACAACTCGCTGAAGAATTCGGCATCTACCTATAACCAGCCCACGAACTTGCACTCAAAAGCGCCCGTTCGTGGGCGCTTTTACTTTAAACATAAATTTGGAGCCGTGATCGGGAGTTGAACCCGAGACCTCATCCTTACCATGGATGCGCTCTACCAACTGAGCTATCACGGCACATCGAGTTTATTATATATTGTTATTATATATTTTGAAAACATTTACTTATAATTCTATATTGTCTATGCTATTATAAACACATCATTGCAAGTCTTATCTTTTAAGGTAATATATGAAATCAAAAACAAACTCTAAACAATCTGCTTTTACAATTGTTGAACTCCTAGTAGTAATAGTAGTCATAGGAATACTAGCAGCTATTACTATTGTCGCCTATACAGGTATAAGTAAAAAAGCTACAGAAGCCACCTTACAATCAGATCTATCAGGTGCCTCAAAACAACTAGAAATATTTAAAGTAACTAATGGTGCCTATCCAGAAACTAATAACTGCTCTATTGCAGTAAGCACAACTAATATCTGTCTTAAACCAAGTGGTACTAACACACTATCATATACACCAGGTACTCAAACCAATCCACAAACCTATAGTTTAGATGCAGTAAATGGCACTAACAACTATAACGTAACAAATAATTCTGCACCAACAGTAACAGTAGCGGATACGAGTTTTGTTACTATCGGCACTCAATCTTGGAAGAAAACTAACTTAAACGATGGTACTAGGGTAAATACAAGTTCAACTTTACTAACCTCTACTCAGAAATGGTGTTACGACAATCTAGAATCAAACTGCACTACTTATGGCGGATTATATGATTGGAACTCAGTCATAACTCCCAGGAATGGTGGAACTGACGCTTGTGGGGTTGGATTTCATGTTCCGACTGATATTGAGTGGTCTAATCTATCTACTTATCTAGGTGATGCTACGGTCGGAACCCAATTGAAAGTAGGCGGGACTAGTGGCTTTAATGGGTTGATTGCTGGATACTCCAACGCTGCCTCGTCTCTTCATCTCGGGTTACTAGGCAACTTTTGGTCTAGTACTGCGTTTAATGCTACTTATGCCAAGCAACATGAATTGAGATCGGACTCTACTTTAGGCCACTATAACTACCTGATGGCATACGGAATGTCGGTACGCTGCCTTAAAAATTAATTATATTCACAAAAGTAACATATTATCTGTTGTTTGTTATAATAAACATATGGCAAATTATAGTTTTGATATAGTATCTGAATATGACAAAGCAGAAATGAATAACGTTTTTGCATTAACTCAAAAAGAAATTAGTAATCGTTATGATTTCAAGGGTACGCCTGCTGAAATTGATTGGCTAGGTGATAAAAGTGGTTTTAAAATTATTGGTTCAAATGAGTGGCAAATAGATAGTATAATCGATATTATTCGTAAAAAATTAGCATCGCGTGAACAAAGTAGTAAAGTGCTAGATTTAAGTAAAAATGTAGTCATCAGCAATCTAAAAGCCACAAAAGAAGTACCTTTTATAGCTGGTCTCGACCAAGATAAAGCAAAACAAATTACTAAACTTATCCGTGACGAATTTCCAAAGATTAAACCTCAAATTCAAGGTGATTCTGTTCGTGTAGTTGGAAATAGTAAAGATGACCTACAGAATGTTATGCATTTAATCAAATCACATGACTTTGAGTTCCCAGTTGAATTCAATAATTATAGATAGACTCTTGTAGTAAGTCACGATATTTGCTATAATCACCTCCAATAGTTTATACAAATTACAAGGAATCATATGGCAAAAAAGAATACGAAGCGCAAATTAGTTGGTTTAGTGAGCGAATTAAGCGGTCACCGCACATATTACACGACTAAAAATACGCAAACCACTACTGAGAAAATTTCGTTAAAGAAATATGATCCTATTGTTCGTGCACACGCACTTTATACCGAGACAAAGAAAAGTCTTGGACGTAACGAAGTAAAACAAAAGAAACGTTAAATTACTTAGTTTCTTTTAGTGAATCTAGATAACTAGCGAACCATAAACCGTTTTTTAGCATAGTATTTAATGAGTCAAATGACGTATTTTCATTTGCTGAATAGACATACAGTATATTTTCGTGCTGTTCTATTGAATACGGCCAAAAATGCGCACCCAAAACCCTAGCAGTTTTAGATGGTATTATTTTTTCAATGTCTATAAACTTAGCAGTTCGGGCATATATTGAAAAACGACTTGTAAAATCTATATCATAGGTTTCAAATGTCCCTAAGTCAACTTTATGCATATTTGGAAAAGATGAAAAAAGTGATGAAAAAGGTTTTAAATCTCGGTTGCGTGCCCCAATAAAAAAATGCGGTATTGGACGTTTACTGTTCAAATCAAATGTCAATATTATCCAGTTATGCAAGGCTTTCGTTCCATCAGGTTGCCATATATAGTCAGTCCTGTCGACTATCGCTACATTATACCCATCAACAGACCCTACGCAATAATGATTATCTTTGTGAACTGACGAAACAGTAAGTCCACGGACTACCTTGTGCTCATCTTTATTTTGATCAACGAAGCCGAAATAAACTAAACCGACTTGATTTGCAAATTTTTCAATGATTTTTCTTCGGTTTCTAATTTTTTGGCCTAATGACAGTTTATTGGCAGTTTTATTGATTAAACTATAAACTTTGCCACTCATACTGGTTTTTTAACTTTTGCAATTAAATCTAATAATGTCGAGACATATTCCGCATGTGTCCATGTTAAAGGAGCGGGGGATACTATTTCATTTGTAATCGGATTGAGCTGTTCGCCCATAACACCAGTGCTCATTGCGTGACTTTTTGCCCAATCTAGAATAACTAAGGCTTTATCTGTATTACCTGTGTCAATATAATATTGTGCTAGCCAAAAGGAAGTAATAAACCAATAATTACCAGTTATTGTAGAGCTAGTTCTGCGATATTCATCATCTTCATATCTTGGTAGTCCTATATTACCTTCGCCAATACCAAATAATTTTTCAACTGTTTGAATAGACGATAATATTTCATCACTATCAGCAGCAAATAATCCATATATATAAGCGCCGAAAACACTTGAACAATCAACTACGTCGTCATAGATAACTTTACCGTCTTTTATATTTATACCCCTATAAAACACTTTCTTTTTTTCATTATATAGATGTTTATGAGCTGCAGTTTGGATATCAGTTGCAGCTAATCGCCATTTAACAGCATTGTTTTGATCATCAGCAGCAGATGCCAAATCAGATGCCGCAAGTAATGCCGCGTATGTTACAGCCGTTGTATAAGTACTGGTTTGAAAGGTTTGTTCCCATAAGTCATAACTTGGCTCTGGAAGACCAGATATTTTATTCATAAACCCTGTCAAAAAATCTGCCATTGGTACTACCATACTTTTGTAAAAGCTTTTTAATAGGCTAGGCTCTGGATGCATTTGATAATATTGAGCAAATATAAACAAAGGTAGGGCAGTTTCATCTTCCTGGATTGGAGGTGCAACCAGTCCATCGTGAACGTATGAGTGCCAACTACTTCCAAGTGCGCCATCAGCCCTGTATTTATGCATCATGTATCCATCCGTATGAAGACCACGTTTTGTAAATTCAAAAAATCGAAGTATCTCGTCTTTATAACCCATACGAATTAATGGCCATAGTGTGTAAGCACCATCACGCGGCCAGCTATAGCCATAAGCATCCCTAGAATAATTCAACATTGAAGTATCTGTACTGGCAATAATAGCTCCATGTTTATCAATCTGAGACTTTATTATCATTACGCTCTGCAAAAACATAGCTCGATGATCTATATTTATTTTTTTAAGTATAGAATAGGTAGGTTCTAACCATTCATTCCACCAATCTGCAGTCCGACGTAAGTGAGAAAGCGCGCCATCGTCTTGAATTTGTTTATGAATATATAAGGCCTCTCTATTCGTTCTGCCCGCTGCAATCCAGTAGTGGACTCTTCCAGAACTGTTTGGTCCAATAATTATCTTAAATCGAATAGTTGAATCAACTCTACCGTGTTCTACATTGTTTGAACCCAGTTCGCCGTCTTCAGCGTCCCTAAATGTGCCCTCTTTTCCCTCAATACCAAATAATCCGACAGTGTATTGATCAAAAGCTCTTCCACCATTTTCTCCAGATATTACGAAGGCTCTGCGCCCACGATAATGAAGTATAGCGTTATTACTAGGAAGATACTGTACTGTATCTGTGTTACTTCGAGAATCTCCAATTACAAACGCTTGATGCATAAATAAGCGGATTTCACGCTGAGTGTCATGTAAATTAATAATGTGAATATTTCTAATAAATGCGCTAACGCCAGTGTCAACAAAGTCATCAAATTCAAGTATCACGCCAATTTTATCGTTTTTTGCGATAATATGGCCGACTAATGCATTGTGCGGATATTTAAAACTAAAAGACCATTCACTAGGGCCGTCAAGCCAACTTATAGCACCATCAACCCAAACACCAATACGATGCCTTAGGTCGCTTCCAGCTGAGTGGTTCTCAAACCCTACATATGGATAGTAAAAGTCATGGACAAGTCCAAAATTATTTAACCCAACATGTAATTCACCATTGCCCAGTACGATAGGTCTAGCCATTCAGACCTCCCGCATGGTGATGATTATGAAGTCGCCAGCGTAGGTCGCGAACGACATTTATGAAATATAAAAATGCATCATAAGGTGATTCATATGGACTGAAGTATGCATGAACATCGCCATCTGTAAACCATTTAGTACACATATAATAAACATGATCGGATGTCTGCAGTTTACGCCAATCACTTATCAGCTCTGGGTCATTTGTGCGCATAATATCATTTTCCATTGCATAGATATATCGCAATGCCTCTTGTTGCATATTATTGCCAAGCCAAGCCGTTAAATCTCGTTCAGTGTCGGCCCATGTAATCGTGTAAGGCATACTAATTTCACCAACAGGCTCAAATTCATCAATTGCACCAGATACAGTGTAAAATGTATTAACTGGGTTTTCAAGCCATTTACCAACAAAAGCCTCATAAAAGTTAAAGATTCCTGTATCTTCCCATTGATGTTCACCAAAAGTTTCATAATCCATAAATAGATTAACGATTGATTTATCAGTAATAGACATATTAACCCAATCATTATACGTATCGGCTGACAGAGGCCATTGTGGCCAGTTTTTATCACCAAAACGAAAGGCTACGTCATCACTCAGTCGATAATTTTTCATTAGCAATGATATGTTTTCAGTGCCAGTTGGTTTATAGACAAAGTTAGGGCTACGCCATTCAAGAATTGGATCCCAACCTTCGGCTAATATACCCTTGAAACCATATATATCAGCCCATTTTGCAAGTGAATCGTTATAAGCTAGTTCTGTATTTCTAAAAACTTTAGTTTCAACCCCAAAAATTTCACGGATTTTTGAACGATGGGCCTCAACTTGATGTTCAAATTCAGTAATACTATAGAAAAAAGCTAATGAATGGTAATAAGTCTCAGCAACAATCTCTACACGACCAGTATCTACAAGTCTTTTGAAACTATCTAAAACATCAGGTGCCCATTGTTGAGCCTGATCTATGAAAATACCAGATATACTAAGTGATAATTTAAATTCAGAATGAGTTGCTAGTAGTTTTTCTAACATTGCATTCATTGGTCTATATGACTTATCAGCTACCTTTTTGAACACTTGTTCATTGTTTCGTTCAGTATCATAGGCAGGATCATCAAAATAATCATGATTTATACCAGTATCAAAAACACTGTATTTACGTACACGATACGGTTGGTGAGCGTGAAGATATAAAACTATTCCACGTTTATTCATGCTATACCCACCCTACACATTGACATGTAAATATTCATAAATTTTTCTGCAACATCATGCCAAGATAATTTAGCATACTCTTTGCGTACGTCATCCTGTAATGCATTCTTTAATACATCCGAAGTAGCAATACCTATAATTTGATCAGCTAGTAAATCTACATCCCAAAAATCATATCGAAATACACTATTTAGCACTTCTCCGACTCCAGATTGTCGAGTCAAGATTATTGCATTACCATGATGAGCTGCCTCAAGCGCTGTAAGTCCAAATGGCTCACTAACTGAACTCATTACAAATGCATCGGCCACACTGTATGCATCACGCCACTGTTTACCTCTAATAAAACCAGTGAAAAATATCTTATCTGAAATGCCTAGATCAGCAGCTAATCGAATCAAATCATCCCTCTGTTCGCCGTCACCAACTAACAGAAAGGCTAGTTTATCGTATTTACTACATGCTTTTGCTGCTGCTTTGATTAGATTATCCAAGCCTTTTTGGATAGTAAATCGTGTAATAGTAGAAATGATCGTGTAACCTTCAGATTTCAATGCTTCTAGGTATTTATACGTACGTAAATCATATTGATAACCATCGTCAAAATCCGTCACATCAATAGCATTATGAACAATCTCAATTTTATCGGCAGGGATACCGTATTTTTCTATAATTATTTTTTTTGTAATACCACTTACAGCAATAATCCTATCAGCCATTATTAATCCTTGATATTCAATTTCATGGACTAGGGGATTACCATTTTCATTACCTGATCTATCAAATTCAGTTGCATGGACATGAACAATTAACGGAGCGCTTGTTAACTCTTTGGCGCGCATTCCTGCCTCCATAGTTAACCAATCATGTGCGTGAATAACATCTGGTTTTAATGAAACTGCTAGTTTTTCTACAAACTTGACATAACGCTTCTGCACGCCACGCATATCTTTTAAATCATCTATATCGGCCTCATTAAGCGATTTTTCAATTACAGTACCACTATCATAGGCACCTAAACCGTATCTTTCAAGTGGACTTAAGCTTGTTGCACTGTGAATTTTCATAAAATCTATGCCAGTATGCTCAGCTTCGTAGGGGACAACAAAATCAACATTAGCACCAGATATAGCAAGAGCTTTCGACATATGATAACAAGCTACGCCTAGTCCGCCACTGTTATGAGGAGGTAGTTCCCACCCGAGCATAAGTATGTTCATTTTATATGGTGTATAAGTGGTCAGAATTTGTGACCAATTGCTCCTTTTTAATTATGCGTATTTTCATATTAATTATAGAACTAAGCTTGTGCTTTTACAACACTTTATGTCAATCAAATTATCTGTTACAATATTGTGGATAAAGGGGCATAGTACAACGGTTAGTATATAGGTCTCCAAAACCTAAGATCGAAGTTCGATTCTTCGTGCCCCTGCCAAAATGGTTATACTTAAAACAACTTCATATTATGGAGTTGTTTTTTTAAATTGAAATTATTCTTACTCAATGTTATGCTAGGTACCTAACAATATTATAGGATCTAAATAATGAATATGCCTATCAACGTTGGTCGTGAAGTAAATATATTTATAAATAAAGTGAATAGGCGAATTTCTGAGTCCGTTGCTGTACATGGTATTACAGGGCCCCAGGCGCATATACTAAATTTTGTTTTTAATAAATCTAGTGAATCAGACGTCTTGCAAAAAGATATAGAAAAGGAATTTGATATTAGGCGATCAACAACCACAAATGCACTTCAAATAATGGAGAAAAGAGGCTTAATAATCAGGAAGAGTGTAGACACCGACACAAGATTAAAAAGGGTAATTCTTACTGAAAAGGGCAATGAAATTCAAAAGGAGGTAAGTAGTATTATTTATCAATCTGAAAAAGCTCTACGCGAAGCATTGACTGAAAATGAGTTCAACTCATTAATTGAGATCATAAAAAAATTATCAAATGTAAGGATATAGATATTATGAAAAAACAAATTAAAAAGAAGAAATTAGTACTTGCTGCCTGGATAACGGTAATAACATTAAGTGTAATAGCTATAGGTATTTTGGGTCTATATCTTTATCTCTGTCGTACGGTAGATGTAGCAACCACTAAAAGTGAACCCGCGTCATACGGTTCATATCTAATTGTTGATACTGCACAAAACACTTATTGGAATAATACTACTGAAATACCTGCACCAAAGGAGGGCGAGGCATTTTATGGCCAAGATGCACAAAATACTATAAATACTCCGTCATATAAGAATAATGGTAACGGAACAATCACAGATAATGTAACGGGGCTTATGTGGACGCAAACACCCGATTTAAATAAAGACGGAACAATTAACTCAAGTGACAAGCTTACTTTATCAAAAGCAACTTCTGGCGCTAGCGATGTGAATATAGGTGATTATACCGACTGGAGATTGCCTACGATCAAGGAACTATATTCACTAATAAATTTTAACGGGATTGACGGCAAGCTTGATGATTCAACAGGTGCCAAGCCATTTATCGATACAAACTACTTTAAATTCGGATATGGTGATACTAGTGCAGGTGAAAGAAATATAGATGCTCAGTTTGCAACGCAAACTGTGTATGTTGATAAGATTTTCATTGGCTTCCAAACAATGTTTGGTGTGAACTTCGCCGATGGTCGGATCAAGGGCTACGGCACAACAGTGTCAATATCTGGTATCACAGAGAGTAAGTTTTATGTTTATTATGTTCGCGGAAACAAGTCTTATGGAGTCAACGACTTTAAAGACAATAAAGATAAAACTGTATCAGATTTAGCCACAAAGTTAATGTGGTCAAAGGACGATAGTGGTACAGGGATGAACTGGGAAGAGTCTTTGAAATGGGTGCAAACAAAAAATAAAGAGAATTATTTGGGGTATAACAATTGGAGACTGCCAAATGCCAAGGAATTGCAGAGTATTGTAGATTATTCCAAATCACCGGCTACATCAAATTCACCAGCCATCGATTCCGTCTTTAATACTACAAATATAAAAAATGAAAATGGTGCTGACGATTATGGTTATTTCTGGTCATCAACAACTCATATGTCTGTCGGCAAAAATATAAATGAACAAAATGATGGTTCGCAAGCGGCTTACCTTTCATTCGGACGCAGCATGGGTAAAATGTTTGGTTTCTGGATGGATGTACACGGAGCTGGCTCACAAAGAAGCGAATATAAATCCGGTACTGCATCTGATTATCCTGATGGGTTCGGACCACAAGGTGATGCGATAAGAATTGATAACTACATTCGACTTGTAAGAAATATCGAATAGATTGTCAATCACTAAAATAACATTACAGACTTAATGCCAGTAAACTATATAGGAAACAGCCCTAGATAAATTTGTTATAGGATACTAATAAAGTTCTAACTTCGTCTAGGATGCCCTGCCAAGCATACGCTGTATAAAAGACTCAATTTAGTTAGTTTTTTTGATTGTTTATCGGATAATTAATTCTGTTTATTATCGATTATCTTGATATAAAGTATAGGTGTAAGCAATTAACATACGCTTCAATAATTATTATGACTGGGTTATAGTTATGTAGTATGAAAAAATATGCATTAATTAGCGTTTATAATAAAGATAATCTGTCGGATCTAGCACATGCTCTGGTTGAAAATAACTACACTATCATAGCTACAGACGGCACCGGTCGTGAGCTAAATAAGTATGGTGTCGAGTTTACACCAGCCAATAAGGTGACTAATAATCCAAATATCCTAAAGGACTGTATTCAAACAATTAGCTTCAATATAGAAAGTGGAATACTATTTAACCGAGATGACACAACTCACACGAAAGACATAGAAAGATACAATATTAAGTCAATTGATATCGTTGTCTGTAATTTTGCAAAAATTAATGAAACTGTATTAAAAATTGATGATTTTTCAATAAAAAATGTAGATTTGGGTGGCCCATTAATGATTAAAGCTGCGGCTATCAACTATAAATACACCATACCAGTCGTTGATCCGGCAGACTATAACATTGTGATTGACATATTGAAGAATGGAGCTACATTAGACCAAAGAATCAGTTTTGCTAAAAAAGCTTTTAATTTTATATCTGACTACGACAAGGGTCTCAGTCAATATCTAAACAGTGTTCTTAGCGCTTAATAATTCATATCGTTCACAGAACTCGCTGAATGTATCCCTAATAGCAGTATCACCAACTGATCTAAGTAATGTATGTACTTTATGCTCTAGTGTAGAATATGATTCATCTTTATTATATTCTACATATGGTAGCTGATTGTGACTATCAATACATGAACGGACAGTACCATCTGTAGCAATGCGTGCAGTGTAAAAGCCCTCTTGGCAGTATATAGGGCAGTCGTCGCATACATTTGACCTAATTGATTGACTAGTGTCGACTAATGATATAACCATACCCACACTCGTAGATGCTACATATTCGTATTTTTTATCCATAGCGAAGTCGTAAATCTTCAAGCAATCCATTACATCCTGTGGTGATACGTATTCAGATTCAAAGAATTCCCTTTCTTCTTTTAGCTGTGGGTTTTTACATATTAAGCTTAGTAGTGTAACTTTGCTGATTGCACCAATACCTTCGCACTCCGACACATATAGCTCGAGATTTTCTAGATCACTCTTCATAACTACCTTATTCGCCTTTATGACTAAATCAGGATTAACTTGCTTCACTCTTTTTAAGCCATTAACGATTCGATCCAAGGCTGCACCTGTAATATCAGAGAATGTTTCATTATTAAAACTATCTAGACTAACGGTCAACATATCTAGTTCCGCAGGTAGGTGACCAAATTGGTCGATGTATTGATCCAAAAGAGAACCGTTAGTCGTCAAACACACACTCTCAAAACCAATCTGCTTGGCGCCAATCACAATATTTGACCAATCAGGGTTAATAGTGGGTTCACCGCCCGTTAAGACAATACCTGTATATCCAGCACTTCTTAGAGTTTTCATTAACTCTATATAGTCAGAAGTGCCGATTACGCCAGTTTCTAAGCTAGTAGATCTAAAGTCCTCCATTGCTCCTGTTCGTTCATCACTTCTGGCTGCTCCATTATCACAATATTTACAGCTTAAGTTACAAGTTGGCGAAATCGCAACTCTAGCTTTTCTTTTTTCAAGAACAAAACTATCGTTATATATTTCTGTCATATTGTAATCCTCGTAGATAATCTGGCAAAAAAACTGGTATATATTGGCTATAAAGTTTATTAAGCTGTTTTGCAGTCGATGAATCTAAATCAGTATATTTTTTTGGTAAGTCCCTAATCAATAAATAAATTGCCTGTCGGAAATCGCCATTATTGATATATTCATCAATCTTTGTGCATATTAATTTAAAATTTTTGTCGTCTAATATGTTCTGTAGATTATTATTAATACTATCACTATTCGCTACCTGTTGAACATATGTATAATATCGCTTAAACTGAATTAATAACTTACGAATTTGCTTTACCAGTTTTAAATCATAATGGAATTCAATAGATATATTTCCACCCTGTAAAAGGATAGTGGCCCTAGCTAGATTAGGCCCAAAATAGTCCACCAAGTCACACGCCAAAACACCAGTTCCTTTTGATGCAGACATCTGAACTCCGTCAATTAGACCGATTCCAAGTATTCGATACTCTTTCGTTCTATAGGACTCTGATAAAATCATACTTTCCGCCTGAATCTTCTTTGCGACCCAGTTTTTTAAATGCTCTTCGCATATTAATCGACGACAAGGAAGCCATGATACAATTTCTTTCTCTAGTTCATCTTTAGGCACATTGAGACCATTAATTACTGAGAACAGATGCTTGAATATCGCATTAGTATCGTTATCACTAATGGAGTTCTTTTCAAGACTACACTTTTTATATAGATCAAAGATAGAGAAAAGCTCACAGTCAAACATAGGATCAATAATATATTGTCCTCTTTTAACACCGTAGCCATTAACACGTGATAGATTCCATTCACTATCAATATTTTTTAATGCCGCAATAATATCCTTCTTATACTCAACACTTTTAAACGTTGTCTTATTAGCAACTATAAGTGCTGCTTTTTTCCATTTTTCATCCTCATATTTTAAGCCTAGTTTATTTTTCGAATTTTCTATCACTAAGCCTTTTTCATCATACTCATCTAACAGGGAATTGATGAATATAGAATAGTCATTACCTTTAGTCGTATATTCGTTAACATAATCGGCATCAATACCTAGGGACTTTAAGGTTTGTATAGTTTCATAATGGAAGTAATCTAATATTTTAATTGGGTCAGTAAACGACTTGATTACGGTCTCAGGTAGCCTGTATTTATGTCTAAATAAGTTATAAGTTATGTCGTTGTCAACCTTCTTATTCAAGTAGTATTCAGACAAGGAATCCGCAACTTTATGTGCAGTATTGCCACTATAGTGGGTAGCGATAGGAAAATAAACTTCGTAGCCCTTCAATTTATCAAACCTCGCAAATACATCAGCAATAACAAACATTCGTGCGTGATTGAAACTCAACGGGCATACTGGATATATATAGGCAGTAGACACAAGACTTTTTCCGCCATTAAATAGGGCTGGAGTGATATTTCGAGTATTAGATACTGATTGTATATCGTGTTTCATGTAATTTATAACCATTCTTATTGTGAATTCTTATCTTGCCGCTGTTCTTCCACCCCAACTTCTCGTAAAATCTACGAGTTTTGTGATTTTTTGTCAAAACCCAAAGTGACACCGAATGACATCCTAAATCTTTTATATAGCTCAGACCTTTATCAACTAGTGAACTACCGTAGCCAAGTCCTTGGTATGCTGTTTTTACATAAATAAAAACAAGCTCTCCAACGTCAACACTTATTTTTGTTGGCGGAGCGAAGAATGCATGTCCTACAACTATACCATTATCACAAAAAACATAAAGTCTTCCATTTAACGGCGGGTTGCTTATCCACTTCTTAGCCTTTGGCAAGGCCTTTTGCATAGAAAGAGATTCCAATAGGGCATCAGGCACCATAAATCTGTAAGCACTTCGCCAGGCATCTATTTTAGTATCAGCAATTGCAACAGCGTCGTTAATAGTGGCAAGACGAATAACTTTATCCATGCCCAAATTCTAACATATGACATATTTTTATTAAATAGTAAATATGAATTGCATTCAACGTCAAATTATTTAATATGCAAGATACCTATTTATATGGTATAAGTATACTATGACTACGATGTACCGAGGAATATATATAGAATCTGGATTATCTAGTGCGCATAGCGCCACTAAACCACATGTGGAGTCACAAAAACGACTTGATGCTATCCGTGATACTTTAGTAAAATCGGATCTTTCTAATCAGATTGAAGTCATTATCAATACCGATGAGTCACCAATAAGTGACCTCGAGTTGGTCCACGGCCAACGACTCCTTAGAAAAATAGCACGGGCTAGCATGATGGCTGGCCAACGCGATCAGTATTTGGACTCCGACACATACATTACACAATATACACCTCGTGTATTACAAAATAGCACTAGTTGCGTGCAACAGGCAGTAAACTATGCTTTAGAAGAGAAACGAAATGCATTTTGTTCTATAAGACCACCCGGTCATCATGCTGGACGTGATTATGTCGGTGGCTTTTGTCTCGCTAACTTCTCGGCTTATGCAGCTGAATATGCCAGATCAAAAAAAGTCGAAAAGATTGCAATAATTGACTGGGATGCGCACCACGGTAATGGAACACAAAGCATATTCCTTGATAGTTCTGATGTATTTTACTTTAGCCAACATGTAGGCTGCGCCTACCCGTTCAAGGGCTCAAGCTCTGAAAAAGGCAGAAACGTTGGTCTAGGTTACACTCTTAACATTCCGCTCGCAATTGGAGTAGACGACGCATATTATATTGAAAGATTTCAAAGCGGGTTAGAACAAATGCAGAAAAAGATCGATCCAGACCTTATAGTGATATCTGCTGGTTTTGATGCTCACATTGATGACCCAGTTGGATCTTTGAATTTGAGTAGTAATGCTTTTGGTACACTAACAGATAAAGTTATTGATACTTGGCCAGAAAGACCTATAGTTTCTATCCTGGAAGGTGGCTACAATCTTGATGTTTTAGGAAGGTGTGCTCTATCTCATATGAGTGCGCTATACAAGATAAATAAGGTAGTTTAAGTCCTTTGCTTTACATTTAGTGATATTTGTTGTAATTTTATAGATTAAGGAGTATTTATTAAATGAGCGGAAAACTGATAGTCGTATGTGGAATATCAGGAGCTGGTAAAAGCACTCTTATTAGAAACGCCTTAGATACAAGTCCGCAACTTGAATTTATGAAAACATACACAACTCGACCCCGTAGAGATGGAGAAGACGACTCCGAATACAACTTTATCAGTGAGACGGAGTATGACAGAAGATTGGCAGAATCTTCATGCTGGGAGGGTGGCGAGATGTATGGATATCGTTACGGAGAAGATGTTACTCATAATCGATCAAGGCTGACATTGGGCAGATACGTAATAACCTGCTGCCATCCGTCACTCGAGGACGTCGAAGAGCTATATAGATTTTATCCGAGAGAGCATGCATCTTCAATTTATATAGACACTCCGAAAGAAATAGCAGCCGAAAGGTTAGTTCAAAGAGGCGGTCGTACGGCTCTGAACAAAATAGCAAGTGACGCAGCTACAGAAATAACACCCCAATTTATAAGCAAAATAGACTATATACTGAGTCCGGCTGGATCATTAAATACTGATTGTTTAAACTTTAATAAGATTATTTCAAAAATAATACATGGAGCACAAGTCAATAAATTATGCCTACCCATAAGTCAAAAGGTAGGAGAGTAAATATGGAATCTACACCAATAGATAAACTAATTAATAGTACCGAAAACGGTGAACAGACTAATAAAGTCGAACTATTAAATAGAGTGTGCCGCTATATTAGACGAGATTCCTTCGAGACAGTAAGAAATGCAAACAGCGGACACATTGGCGGTCCATCATCGTCTACAGAACTCCTAGTGACCATGTATTTTGGAGGCCAATTTAATTTTGACCTCGATGACCCTAAAAACCCTGATCGCGATCAGGTACTAATCAGAGGGCACGAAGGACCAGTTAGGTACCCAATCTTTGCGCTTATGGGCTATATCGATCGGGATGAGCTATCGACCTATAGAAGTTTCGGTTCCAGGCTGCAGGGACATGAGGATATGCATTTAGTGCCAGGGGTTGACATAACGCCCAGCGGATCACTTGGTATGCTTTTATCGTACGGTGTTGGGGCGGCTGTAGTTAATAAAAATGAAGAACGAGACGGCAGGATAGTTGTGTTTCTAGGTGATGGCGAGGAGCAAGAAGGTAATGTGAGCGAAGCTGCTCGTCATGCAGCCACGCTGCCACTAGACAACTTGATATGTATAATTGACCAGAACGAGAAACAATTATCACGACCAACAAGTGACGCCGACGGATCCTCTGATATAAGCAAAATCTGGGAGGGTTATGGATGGGATGTTATGGAGATATCGAACGGTCAAGATGTAGCCAAGGTTTTAGATGTATACAAACAGCTCGACAGCATCAAAAAACCGACTGTAATTATCGCACATACAACAAAAGGTTATGGTGTTGAAGGATGTGAGGATCACTTTAGTGGATATCATACAATAAGCGTTACAGATAGATCTGCGCTTGATGATGCAATTGACGGTCTAAATACTGAAATTACCGAAAGCAGTGATGATGAATTTATACCAGCCATTGCTAGAACATTGGTGACAGAGCCTGCTAATAACATTAAAAGACATCAATATTCAAATGATATATTCAAGTTAAATTACAACGGTCCTGATGAGGCAAATATTGAAGATGGTCAGACACAGTACCTAACAGAATTAGGTGAGAAAATTCAATCTGATCCGAATGCGCCACCTTTATATGTACTTTCACCAGATTTTATAAAGCAAACGACTCAAGCCAAGATGGGCTTTAACGACTTCTCACACTTTTATAGCACAGGTATACGTGAGCAGCACACGATTGGAATGGCACATGGAATATCTGTTACGAATCCTGACGCAAGGGTTTATGTGCATTATTGGGATGCTTTTGCCTACAGATCACTCGATCAAATGAATGCTGCCGCACAAGGCGCTAGCAATATATTAGTATCGGGCGCAAATAGTGGATTATTCCAAGAGCACAACGGTAAAACGCATCAAACTAGCGGACAACCTGGGGCTTTATTGACAGTTCCAGAAATAACGACATACGAGCCTGCTGATGTTCATGACCTTTATAACGTCTACTCGCGTGCGTTGGGCCAGAACAATGGCTTTACTTATGTCAGAGTTCATTCACAAACGATGAGAAAATTAGAACGAGAAAAAGATGATGAAGATAATATAGACGCCTATATCGTACATAAATCTGATAAACTTGCTAGGTTTGTTATCGCTTCAAGTGGAGCATTAGTTCAAAACTCTATTGATGCCGCAAGAGTGCTTGAGATAGAACATGGAATACCTACGAATGTAATTAATGTTGTTAATCAAAAAACATTAGGCGAAAAGGTATCAAGTTTACTTTCAAGTGACGCCCCAATTCTCACGGTCTATAACGGCAATCCTGTTATATTACAGTCAAGTATGAGCAAGGCTGTTATGGAATCTGCTCAAGATTTCAGGCCTAGATACATTGAAGGACATGGCTTTGTAGGCGGAACTACTGGTGGCATCGAAGAGCTAGAACGGCACTACGGTCTCGATGTAGGAGGAATAGTATTGAAGGCCCTTGCGGGCATATCCAAGGACGGCCGTAGATGAACGGCACTATAATTCTCCTGGGAGGCAACAACAGCTCGAACGCTATTTGGTTAAATGAACTGGGTGCAAGCCTGAGCGTGATGTATGATATTCACATCCTTAGATACAAACACTGGGACCTGAACGATGTCGAAATCGACTTTGACATAGAAAAAAAGAGATTAAGGAGTTACATAAAAAAATGCAAAAAACCTTACTACTTTGTCGCTAAATCAGCCGGAGCGATACTTGCGATGAAGTGTATTGCCGACGACACATTATCACCAAAACAATGTGTTTTTATCGGCACTCCAATAGAGTGGGCAACCGAGAAGGGTATTGAATATCTTAGTCTCTTAGGCCAGAATAAAGTTGACACTTTATATATTCAAGCCACCTCTGACCCAATGGGTAGTGCAGATAAATTAAAAGCTATTATTGGAGATAGACCGTCATTAGCTAGGTTTAAATCAGACAATCACTATTATGAAGATATTCAATATTTATTTGATACTATTGCAAACTTCTTAAAATAAATAGCTTTCAGGTTTTAATACTAAATATACTTATCTTTTTGTTAATCCATTGGGATCTGCCACGCTACAAGTCACGCGGTGGACCAGCAACTGAGGCCTTAAACCCCATTCAAATACGTGAGCTAATAAGACGAAGAGATAACTTTTGAATTAAACCAACAACAACGTTCTAATATCGTCTAGGATGCCCTGCCAAGCATAAGCAGTATGAGAAAGTCTCCATTTCGGAGACTTTTTGCTATGATGATGGTATGTATCCAAATACTTTTTATCGGGTTTCAGTAAAAGCATTTATAACAAATGACAAAGACCAAATTTTGGTTGTTAGAGAAAATCAAGATTGGTGGGACCTGCCAGGTGGGGGACTTGACCACGGTGAACTACCGAAAGACTGCCTAAAACGCGAGATATATGAAGAATTAGGTATAAAAGACGTCCATGTTGGAGAAATTACATATACCAAATCAATGTATCTTGATCGAAAAGATGCCTGGTTGATCTGGATTGTATATAAAGTAGAGCTTAACACTTCAAATTTTATTTATGGCGATGGCGTTACTGATGCAAAATATATAAACATTCAAGAATTGGAAGATAGTGAAGATATGTTTGAAAAATCAGTTGCTGAAGTCGCAAGGTCTGTTCAATAGCATGAAACAAGCAAAGTTCTAACTTCGTCTAGGATAATATGCCAAGCATAATCAGTATGTAAAAGTCTCCAAAATAGGGGCTTTTTTTTGATATACTGGACCTATGTCGATAAAATACATTATACATGGTGGTAATGCGCAGGATAAAAACGAAGCGAACGCAAAATTCTTTCGAGAAATACTGAGTGATTTTACCGATGATGCAAATATACTTCTTGTTCAATTTGCAGCCGTTCCTGAAAAACAAGATGTTTACAAAACAAGACATATTTCACAGTTCGAAGACGTTAGTAATGGTCGTAAACTTAATTTCCAAGTGGCAGAAGTAGATAAGTTCATCGAACAAGTAAAATGGGCGAATGTATTATATCTTTGTGGTTCAAGTGGTGGAGGAGCGACTCTCAGGCTTCTTAACACAATGCGCAATTTCGGCAACTTAAAAGAACTGTTTGAAGGAAAAACTATTGCCGGTGAGTCCGCTGGAGCTAATACCTTAACCACCTTTTGCTATAGCAAATCTGGCGGTATTGTTCACGGTCTTGGTCTAGTGCCTGTGAAGTCGATCGTACATTACGAACAAGGGGACGAGAAGTTTCTAGAATATATTGATGAAAGCCTCGAAAGTGCTTATCTAAAAAGTTATCAATATAAAGTATATAATTAGAATGTGACAATTAAAGTTCTAACTTCGTCTAGTATTTTTCACCAAAAAACACCTTTAATCAAAATCTGCATTTTAATAAGATTTTAGTTTATACTAAAAATAATGAATTATAAATATAAAGTAATACTCGACCCGACAAAAGATGCCTGGAATTGGTATGATGGGTGTAATGGTAATAGCTTTGGCGTTGACTGGAAAAAGAGAGTTCCGAAAGATATTTATAAAAATATACACGGAAAGTCAAAAAAAGAATCATACAAGTTTTTAATACCATTCTTAAAGCAAAAATATATTGATGAAAAGGATGATATCGATATAAACATTACTTTATTGGAGAATATATACAATGAAAAGTTTGAAAAAGCATGTTTAAAAATAGTTGAATTGACTGGAAAAGACCTCTATTTAAATAGTTTTACTTTCTTTGTTACCACTTTTCCACGCGGACCATATAATTTTGGCAAAGGTTACATATGGGAATATATAGGATGGAAAAACCCAATAGCAGGATTTATGCACGAATTATTACATTTTCAATTCCATCACTACTGGCGGGATGTTCCAAATTCATCCATATCAAAACTAAGTGAAGATCAATTTCAATATTTAAAAGAATCTCTAACTGTTATCCTTGATAATGATATAGTCCCACTCATAGAATACCCCGACAAAGGATATGATATGCACCAAATATTTAGAAAACAACTTCATGAATTTTGGGTAACAAATCACGACTTCGATAAATTAGTTAATTTTGGATTAAAGATTTTACCAGATTACATTGAATCAGATTTGGAGGCAAACTAGCTATGTCTCAACCAGATCTTGTTAGCGAATTCGAATATAAAGGCAAGGTAATCGTCGAATGGTTCGATGTATCTGAAAAAGACAAAATACCAGATTTTGATTGGCAGCAAGTATATATTATAGGAAACTTTGACGGAAAGGTTCCTATTGTTATGTATGACAATAAGGGTGATAATCTACCAGGTGGTAAAACTGAACCAGGGGAATCCCTGAATGAAACAATACTGCGTGAAATCGAAGAAGAACTTAATATGAAAGTCACATCATGGGAGCCTCTAGGCTATCAAAAATTAACAAGACCCCTGGATAATACGCCTACGTATCAGTTTAGGGCATATGCAGAATTAGAAAAAATTAATGAATTCACAAATGATTCAGGCGGTAGTGTTATTGGTCATAGATTAGTTGAATTAGATAATCTAAATAAATTCATTAAATACGGAGAAGTAGGGAATCGAATAGTTGAAAGTTGTAGGCATTTCTTTAATTAGTAATTTTGATCACTCTTAATTAATGAGATTCTAACTTCGAATAATATACCATATTATAAATACTCATGTAT
>JBAXKN010000011.1:0-21921 GCA_037135295.1 Candidatus Saccharimonadota bacterium | reverse complement strand
GCTACACCAATCTCGACATTTTCGACAAGACGCATTTCGTCAAGAACCAATACACTAGGATTATATTGATCACTATAGGCTTGTATTTCCTCCCAGGGAATACGAATAACAGCTAGCTTTCCGTCTAAGAAATATTCAATTCTTTCGATTAAAATACCTTTGTATTTTAAGATTTCCGCCGATTTTTTCATATATTCACGACGTCGTTTTTCGATAACAGAGTTGCTTGCACCTAGTTCAGTTAATTTACCAGCAATGAAAAAAGTTTTCGGTGATACACTTTGAACAGTTAATCCTAGACTATCACTCATGATTGCAACTAAAAGATTTTCGGCTGCTTGTTTGTTTATTAACCATTTTGAGCTATCGGCTAGGCTATAAACTATTTCACTTGTGGCAACAGCATCTTCAACAAGAGAAGCATGATTAAAACTTAAATTAGATTCAGTAGTATGGTGGTCAATTACTAGTACTGGTTTTGTTTCAAGAAAATGACGTACACCTGGTGTTTCTAATATCTTAGTCATTAAGACATCAGCCATTGTGTCAACAATAATTGTAAGATCAGCCGATGTATCGAATTGGTTTACTACCCTATCCCAGCCATTAATATAACGCATATATTTTGGGATTTCTACTGGGCAATATAAGACTACGGTTTTACCTAAATCGCCTAAAATTTCTTCTAACCCAAGCGCACTACCAAGTGAGTCACCATCAGGATTTTCAGCTTGTATAACAATAATTTTTTTCGAAGAGTTAATTAATTCGCGTGCTTTATCGTACATTTAAAATGACCTTCTTCCCTCTAGGGCATGAGTAAGTGTAATTTGACCGGCATATTCTAAGTCAACTCCTACTGGGATGCCCCTTGCTAGTCGTGTTATTTTTATATCAATTCCATCGTCTTTAATATGTCGCTGCAGGAATAAAGCTGTCGATTCGCCCTCTACACTAGCGTTTGTAGCAATTATAACTTCCTCTACCTTATCTTTTTTTATGCGATCAAGTAATTCAGGGATATGAAGCTGTTCAGGCCCAATACCGTCAATTGGACTAATCGCACCACCCAAGACGTGGTAGGTGCCCTTGAATTGTCCTGTACGCTCAAGCGATATTATATCCAAAGGTTCTTCGACTACTGCAATTAATGTCTTATCGCGCGATGAATCACTATAAAGTGGTGAAATATTATCATCACTATCAATTAATGCAAATGTTACAGGACAGTTTTTTACACCTTTATGTAACTTTACTAAAGAATCAGCTATTTTTTCACTTATGTGTTTATCGGAACGCAATAAAAAATATGCATAACGTTCTGCCGTACGCGATCCAACACCAGGTAGATTACCGAGTTCATCTATGGCGTTTACTAGTGCTGATGGTAGTAGTTGTGACAATTTTTTGTCCTATAGACCTAGGCTACCTAGACTGCCCATAAGAGGTTTCATTTTTTCGGCAGCTACTTCTTGGGCTTTTGCTAGTCCATCACGCAGCGCAATCTCTAGCCAGTGTTCAAGCTGTTCAATATCGTCAGTATCAACATATTCAGGATCGATAGTTATTTTTTTAATCTTTAGTTCACCCGTGACTTGCACAACCACGGCACCATCACCTGCTTCTACTTCGATGATTTCTTTTTTTAGTTCGTTTTGCGCTTTTCGCAAGTTATTCATCATTTTTATTTGATCAAATGCCATAAAACAGTCCTCCTTAGACTCATATAATACTTACTATTATACTTTAATCTGACGACTTTTTGTATAAGTAAAATCTATCGCTATTTTTGTCTAATGAATTTGTGATAATTCTATCAATTTTATAGCCACTAAATGTGTTCTTAGATTCATGGGTTGCTAGGAATTCATTTCCGTTTGGCGAAACAGAAACTGTAATTTTACTATTAAATTTAGAAATCACTCTATAGAATGTCAGTTCATTATTTACAACAACTATATTTTTTGTATTTGATGGTATCAATTCGATATCATTACTGAAATTTGAAACAATGTTTGGGTCATACTTGTAACTGTATATGTATCTACTGGTTCCTAGTGATACTAATACAATAACTAAAATGATAATTGGAATTAACCCCCCAATTCTGGCGTATGGATTCCGTGGAAATAGTTCATACCAATGTGAAAGAAGTCCATTTAATCCAAATGCAAAAAGAACGATAAGTGGCAAAAATGTTATACCAGTGAAATCAGGATTAATTAATACAAGCGGAAATAAAAATAGCGTCCATATCATTAAAACATAACTTTTTGCAGTTTCGCGCGATTTAACCACATAATAGATACCCAATGCAATAATTAACATTAATCCTAATCCAAAAAACGGAGTTATGATGATACCATTACTAGAATTCATAAAACCAAAATATTGATTTCCAAGCGATGAAATATTTGAAATAAAATTAGGCCATCTATCTGGTATTCCAAGTAAAGTTAAGCCAAGTTTTGGCAGTTTAACCAGTGCATTTACTAGTGGAGCTAGTGTTATAGATACGATCATTGCTCCTATTAGTATCTCGGATTTTGATAATTTTTTTATCAAATATCGTAAATGTGGGTGAAGTATCACTGCAGCTACTATTGCTAGTAACATGTATAAGCTGAGTGGTGTGTATAAACTTATTGCAGACGCTGCGAAGAGGCTGATTACAATTAGTTTACGAAACTTTTTTTGAACTGGTAATATACTTGCGAGTAATATTATCCAAATTGGCCAAAAAATGTATAATATTTCTGGTGTTCCGTTTTGAGAAATAAACAGAAATTGACCTGTTGTGATTGTTATCAATGAAACTAGTATAGCGATATTAGGCTTGAACCATTGTCTTAGCAATAATAACAACCCCAATACTGACATAAAAGCTAAGATAATTGATGGCAACTTTATACTAAAAATTGACACTCCAAAAAATGCCATACTAGCATGTTGCAATAGGTGGTATGGTAGGTTTATAACATCAATTGACCAAAAATCTGAAAAATTTGTTGAGTCACTGATTATCACTGACTTAATTTCCTGATTTGAAATTCCACCAGGTATATTTATACCGGCAAATATTAAAATAGCTATAAGACCAATAGCAATAACACTGTAGCCGATCGTATAACGCCAATTATATAAAAATGTTTTAGTTATATTAAACTTATTCATATTCACTAACGATTATATCACGTAGAGTTTAACCATCATGCTTGCGGTCAAGTGACATAAAGCGCAAGCGTTCAGGGTGGAAGTATAGTTCTATTCTACCGGTAGGTCCGTTACGATGTTTAGCAATTATTAAGTCTGTAATATTTTCACGTTCTGTTTCAGGGTTATAGTATGCCTCGCGATAAATAAACATTACTATATCTGCATCTTGTTCGATTGATCCCGATTCACGCAGGTCAGCTAGTTGAGGAATTTGTGGGCTTCGAGATTCGACCGAACGCGATAACTGACTAAGTGCGATGACAGGAACATTCAATTCACGAGCAATTAACTTTAGACCTCTGGATATTTCACCGACTTCATTAACGCGGTTGCCATCACTTCGTCCACTACCCTGCATTAGTTGCAAGTAATCGACTATCACTAAACCAAGTGGTTGTTCATGGTTAGCGCGTCGTGCTTTTGTTCGCATTTCTAATACTGATAGTCCTGGTGTATCATCGATAAATATCGGAGCCTCGGCTAACTCGCCCATTGCCTCAGATAGCTTACTAAAATCATCATCAGATAAATTACCTGTTCTAATATTCCATGCATCTACCCCTGATGCGTCAGCTAACATACGATCTACTAATTGCTCCTTGCTCATCTCAAGACTGAAAAATAGAACTGGTTGTTTAGCAATTGTCGCAATATTATAAGCAAGGTTTGTTACAAGTGTGGTTTTACCCATGGCTGGACGTGAAGCAAGGATGATTAAATCACTTCTTTGTAATCCTGCAGTCATATTATCTAGGTCGCGATAACCAGTTCTTACGCCACGAAGTGCACCTTTATTTCGGTGAAGTTCTTCCATACGGTCGAAGCTCTCAGTCAAAATACTTTCAATACTAACGAGGTCCTGTTTTAATGACTGATCACTAACCGAAAATAGTTCAGCCTCGGCCTTCTCTAACAGTTCCTGCGTTGTAGTCTCTTCGTTATAACCTAGTTCTGATATTTCGCCACTTGCCTTGATTAAACGGCGTCTAATGGCTTTTTGAGCTACAAGTTCGGCATAAGCTTCAGCATGAGCAGAAGTAGGGACATAATTTGTGAGTTCTGTTAGGTATGCTGAACCACCGACTGTATCAAGTTCTTTTTTGCGTTTTAATTCGTCTGTTAACGTCAATAAGTCAACAGGTTTATGTTTTTCGTAAAGTCGCATCATGCCGCCGTATATTATTGAATGACGTTTTTCATAAAAATCTTTTATCGTGACATGTTCGGATATATCTGAAAGAGTTTCTTCATCAATCAAAACAGCGCCTAATAAACTTTTTTCAGCGTCAATGTTTTGTGGTGGTATTTTACCTGAAATGATTTCTTTGTTCGCCATTTGTATTATGCGGACTCAAGTGAGACCTCTACTCCTCCACCCATAATAACAGCAACTGCAGCAGCCTGGCTATCTGTGGGTGGAATATTTGTGGCAATCGTGTGGACATCTAGTCCATAACTTCCAATTTCGTTTAAGCAATCATTTAAAAGCGAGCTATACTTATTGTCGTCAAGTTTTTTTTTGTAAAAACGGTTGTTGGTATAAATCGATAGTACACTATCTTCCAATTGATAATTGCATTTTGATAATACACTAAATAGCGCAATATGGTTTTTGCGTGTGTAATCGATTAGTTTTTCCCATTCAAAAAGTGATGTGGATTTTTTAATTTTTGCTTTAGATTTAAATTCGCTAGGTTTTTCAAGTATAGCTTGTTTTTGCAATTCAGAGATTGTGGCGCTAACTTCGCGAACTGGAGCTAATAAAGCAACAGATTTTATCTGTTGCTTTTGTGATGCAGCCATACCTAATACGCTTATTAATTTTAGTTGTGGTTGAGGACTTCTTGACACGTCAATAAGAGCGTCTAGAAGAGGTATTAATTGTGGTTTTTGGGAGATTTGTTGACGAATTTTTGAAGTTATTTGTGAAGCTAAAACCGAGTTATCTACGCCCTCATTAAATGCGCCGTCTAATAGTTCGACTAATGAGTTTAAATCTCGATTCTCTACTGAATCGACTATTTTTACAATCAATTCGTTTGGTGCTAAACCAAGCATATCTTCTATTAATTTCGAGGTTATTTTTTTATCGTCTGTGTTTGCAATACTTGATAACTGATCAAGTAGACTAATACTGTCTCGGAAACTACCATCACTTCGTTCTGCTATTAAGCGTAGTGCGTCGTCGGTAATATTTATATTTTCTTTTTTTGCTATGTTCGACAAGTGTTTAACCGCGTCATCAACGCTAATTGGACGAAAACTAAAGCGTTGAACGCGACTTACGATTGTTGCAGGTAGCTTTTCTACATTAGTAGTTGCCAGGATAAATACAACATGGTCAGGCGGTTCTTCAATCGTTTTCAATAGTGCATTAAATGCTGCCTTTGATAACATGTGTACTTCATCAATTATATAAACTTTCTTACTAGCAGAAAAAGGTGCAATTTGAACTTTTTCACGCAGTTCTCGTACATCTTCGACGCCATTATTACTCGCAGCATCAATTTCTATGATATCTAGGTTAGTTGTATTCTCGTCGTACGTTATGCCGTTTATTTCATGTGCCAAGATTCGTGCTACTGAAGTTTTTCCAACACCCCTAGGGCCAGACAGTAAATAAGCGTGGGATAATTTTCCCTTTGATATTGCACGCGATAGAATGTCAGTGATATGTTTTTGACCAATCACCTCATCGAGCGACTTGCTTCGATATTTTCGGTACAATGCTTTTGACACTGTTTGTTTCCCCTATACACTAATTTCTATACTGATTATACGCAATTTATGTGCTATATAATGCCGTATTTTTTACCATTTTTGTTTTCACCTCTGTGATAATTTGAGTATACTGCTTTTGTTTTAATTATGCAAATTAATAGCTCATAATCATGAGCTATTAATCTTACAATTTTAATTATTTATCTTACAAAGCAGCTTCTACAGCAGCCCAGACTGCGTCTGGTTTTTCGGCAGGTACAATTATCGTAACTTGATCACCTACATTTATTCTGAAGTAAGTTACACTAGCAAGTAAAATACGATATTCATGACCGTTAACCTCGACGTAATACGCGCCATCATGCTGGACAAGTGTTCCGATAATTTGTTTTCGATCAATTGGTCCAATTTGCTTGTAGACAAATCCACCATCATCGGTAATAGTTAATTTTAATATATCGCCTTCAATAAGTTTAGATTTTGACGCATAGTTGGCAGGTACTGGGTATTCTTTGCCATCTGGACCAGCCATTTTTTGACCATCAAATACACCTTCAATAACTTTTCCTCTGACATCATCCATATTAGATGATTTTGGTGTAATTGAACTACCGTCATCGCCGGTGATACTTATTAGTAATTCATTAGCTGCTGCTAAATTTGTTTCTGCTTCTTGTATTAACGCATGTAAGCGTTTTATTTGTTTCTCAGGTAACTCAGACATGGTAACTCGCAATTTCCTTTTGTCTATTTTTGTAGTGATATTACCCTATATATACCAATTATATTCCATGTTGTCAACTAAATAATTCGGTTATCCACATGATTTTATGATGTGAACAAAAAAACGTTGTATATTTTGTTTATACAAAATACCACTCAACATGATATTGAGTGGTATTTTCTAATGTTTCAAAATGGTCGAATTTTTTAAAATTAAACTAGCTCGACTGTTGCGCCAGCTTCTTCAAGAAGTTTCTTAGCATTTTCTGCTTCTTCTTTGTTTGCCTTTTCTTTTACTGTTGATGGAACTCCGTCAACAATAGCTTTTGATTCACCAAGACCAAGTCCTGTGATTTCTTTAACAGCTTTAATGACAGCAACTTTCTGAACACCTGCGTCAGTTAAGTTTACGTTAAATTCTGATTTACCTTCGTCTGCAGGTGCAGCTTCGGTAGCTACAGCAGCTACAGCCGCAGCAGGAGCAGCAGCACTTACGCCCCACTCACCCTCTAGGTGCTTTACTACTTGACTTAGTTCTAATGCTGAAAGTTTGTTGAGTTCGTCAACGATTTTTACTTGTGCAGCAGATAGCTTGATTTCTTTATCAGCCATGATTATATTCTCCTTAAATTTATGATATTTTTAACGGTTACAAAATTAAATTGATTCGGCACGTGCAGACAATACTTGTGTGAATCCACGTTGTGCGCCATTAGCAACACTAAGGAATCCAGTAAGTGGTCCAGCAATAACGCTCACTAGTTGACCTCGGAGTTGATCTTTGGTTGGTAGTGCGGCTAGAGCTGTGACTGTTGCAGTGTCAAGTGTTGATCCAGTATCGTCAAAACCTACAATCAGCTTTAATGCTGGGTGGGTTTTAGCGAACTTTGCAAAAACTTGAGCTGGTGCAACTTCATCTTCGTTTGAAAATGCATAAACTAATTGTCCAGTTAGAAGATTAGTATCAGCAGATTTAAACTTATCACTTGCAGCCAAAGCAACGCGTATAAGGCGGTTTTTAGCTACTCTGATTGTCACATTCGTTTCTCGTGCGTTAGCACGTAGTTCTTGCATATCAGCGACACTAAGTCCTGTGTATGCCGCCCCTACTGTACCTTTAGCAGATGCGAATAGTTCAGTTAATTCTGCAACCAAAGTGTTCTTTTTATCGCGTGTAATTGCCATAAAAATCCTTTCTTTAGTTGTTTCGTATATATTTATTCGACCAAATTGTAAACGATCTAGACAGTTGCAAGAAAACAAAAAGTCTTTGGTTCTCGCACTGCCAAAGACTAAAATCGAAAAATGTATATTTTACATGATCCTCGGTAGCAAATTAAGTATTTCTACAGCTACTGTCTTTGGTAATGTCTTGACACAGTATAACAAATTTATTCAGCTGTTGTCAATAACACTGAAATTATTATTCTAAATACTAGGTAATACTATATAAAGCTTGTATAATATGAAAATAATGATTGAGAGTGATAACGTGGAATCTTTTACTTTTAATGCCGATCGGCAACCAGATTTACAGTATCACGAGCTATTGAGGCGTATTCGAACAACTGGCAAAGCTGCACTATCTGGCATGGATTCTGGATCCGAAGAGATTTTAGGTCATATGATGAGATTTGATTTAGCAGATGGTGGCTTTCCTTTAATAACTGAACGTGACCTAACTAGGGGAACATCTCCAGAAATTATTGCCTCTTATGAACCAAATCTTGAACTTCGCCCAGTAGTTGGTCCAGTAAAGCAGGCCTTAGGCGAAGTAATTGCTTTCATAAATGGTGCCCGAACTCAAGAAGAGTTAGAATCATATGGTTGTAATTGGTGGAAACCATGGACATCTGACCCTGCCAAGGCGGAAAAACGTGGTTTAGAACTTGGTGATCTTGGACCTGGGTCATATGGAGCAGCTTTTCATGATTTTCCCGATGGAGATAAAACATTTGATCAATATGACGCAATGATAAAGCAAATAAAGGATCGGCCAGAACTTCGTACCCACATAATAACTCCATTCATACCTAACCTTATAAGTCGTGCACCTGATCGTCAACAGAAAGCGTTAATAGTTCCCTGCCATGGTTTGCAACATTATAATATTGACACTGTTAACAAAGAAATATCATTAGTCCATTGGCAACGTAGTGCTGATGTTCCGATTGGTTTACCATTTAATATGGTACATTATGCCGCATTGTTGATGATGGTAGGACAAGTAACTGGTTACAAACCAAAAGAATTGATTTTTCAATTATCTAATGCGCATATCTATGACCAACATAAAGAAAAAGTTGATGAGCTTTTGGAAAGAGAGCCATTTGCCTTCCCTATCTTAAAATTAAATGAATCGGTAAAAAATCTAAAAGATTTTAGAGTAGAAGACTTTTCTATTCAAGATTATAATGCTCATCCACCAATGAATATGGGTGGTACGCCTGTATGAAAAACATAATAGTTGCCTATGATAACGAAAGAGCTATCGGAGCAAACGGTGATTTATTGTGGGGAAAAGGCGAACTCAAAGCTGATATGAAGCAATTTCGTGAAAGAACAATGGGACATGTAATGATTATGGGTCGTAAAACACTAGATTCAATTGGCATTGAATTACCTGGCAGAAAAACTATCGTTTGTAGTCGAAATAATACTTGTGAAATTCCAAATATAGAAACAGCTCGCTCATTGGACGAAGCGTACTCACTAGCTGAAGAATATGATAGTGAAATATTTATTGTTGGTGGCGGTGAAATCTATAAACAGGCTTTAAAAGACGTAGAACGAATTTATGCTACTGAAGTAGACACAGCAATACCGGGTGCAGACACATATTTTCCAGAACTAGATAGGAAGTGGTATAGAGCACATTCGCAACAGTTCCCTGCTGACGAAGATAATAAATATCCATATAGTTTTGTAACCTATGAGCGAACGTAAAAAAACATTTGTTAATTTAGATAACGCTCGTCTTCCTGAGCAAAGGCGTGTCATGGAGGATATTGAGGATAATCAGGAATGTCCTTTTTGTCCGGAATATCTAGAAAAGTATCATAAAGAAGAAATATTAAGAAAAGGCGCGCATTGGATTTTAACTAGAAATCAGTGGCCTTATAAAAATACAGATACACATCTACTAGCAATTGCGGCATATCATGCAGAAAAATTATCAGACTTACAAGAAGGATCTTTTGACGAGCTACAACAGCACATGGTATGGGCCGAAGATGAATACAAGATTATTGCCGGTGGCATAGCTATGCGTTTTGGCGATACTTCGCGTAACGGTGCAACTGTTCGTCATCTTCACGCTCATTTAATAGTCCCATCACTAGATAAGTCTGATGATGAAAAAGTAAAATTTAATATTGGCTAGTTGGATATTGTTTTAATATTCTTGAATCTTCGGGGTTAAGGCTTATATCAAGCTTTACAATTTCTACGCCGAAATCTTTCAAGATACTTTGACCATCAAGCATAGCGTAGCCATCTACATAATAACAACTCTTAATGCCACTAAGTGCAATTAGTTTTGCGCAATTTGGGCACGGGAATGTACTTACATAAATAGAGTTTCCATTCATTTTTATGCCTTGTTTTGATGCCTCTGCGATAATTTTTGCTTCAGCATGGATATCGATTGACCTTTCGATTGACTCACCTTTTTTTGCAGTGATTCTAGGATCGCCATCGATACTAGAACTGTATTCAGTTGGTAGTGATGAATTATGGCCACTAATAATAATAGAATTTTCACTGTTAGCTATTAGTGCTCCAACATGTCTCCACCAGTTTGGGCTACGTGATATCTCGTCATTTATTAATTTTAATATTGGATTGTCACTATCAAGTTTAACTATTCTATCAGGAATAATATCATTTTTTTCAGATGAATTATCTCGGTCCCATCTTAAAAAGATAGGCTCCTCAGTTATATCTGCATCAGGGTTTTCGGCTTTAATAATTCTAGTCAAATCATCTTTAGGCATTATTATTGGTTTTTTCAAAGCCTCTTCTAGTGTGTCTTTACTTAAAATGATTGCACTTCTACCCATGCCTATTAGGGCTTGTCTGACGATTTCTGGTTCAAGTGCTCTTATGTCTTTACGAAGATAATCAAAGTCACATAAAATATCTTGTCCAAATACTCCTATTGTTGCATCGGGATGTCGATCAAAAGCTTTTTTATATCCATCTTGTATAACGGGTATGTATCCAGCAAATAACTCTTCGTTATTGTTAGTCATCTTTACGACCAGTAATAATCTTTCCAATAGCTATTCTAAGCTCTGGGCTAGCATGATGCTCTTCCAGAACCTGTTCTATCGGGTTTGTTATTTTACTAGACCATCCAACTTGAAGTCTTCGTATTTGAGCTGATGTTGAGGTGGTCGCTTGTGGTTCAAGGCATATAACTTGACCACATATTTTTCTTAATTCGTCTTTTGTCTCTTCGTCGTAGGTTTCTTTTGTTATTATTAAAGTATCAGGCGCAACTCGTCTAATTAGCTCCCATCGTTCGTCATCTTCTTGTTTTAGAGTGATTACATTAACATGTCTTAAATGGGCCAGCATATCAACTCTTTCGTTTTCTGGTACCACTGGACGTTCAGGTCCTTTTCGTTTTCGCACTTTTTCATCACTATCAACACCTACGATTAATACATCACCATATGATTTTGCTTCTTCAAGGTATCTAGCATGTCCAATGTGAGGTAAGTCAAATGTTCCAGAAGTCAATACGATGCTTAATTCTAATGTTCGAAGCGCTTCAACGTATTTTTCTAAAATAGAATAATCACCAATAAAACGGGCTTCGGGATTTGAGCCATTTCCAAGTATACCTCTTTCGAAGCTCCGCTTTTGTATGCCCACCTCTATTTCTTTTTCATCTTTTGGCATATCAACTCCAGATAAAATTATACTTAGCTTATAACGTTTTCAACCTTGATTCCAGGGCCTTGTGTTGTACTAATAGAAGTAGTTTTTACAAAAATACCTTTTAGACCGGTAGGTTTTTGTGCTTTTAGACTGTCAAAAAAGGCAATAGCGTTTTCTTCTAATTTTTTCGCACCAAATGATACTTTACCAATACTTAGGTGAACGATAGCTTGTTTATCAACACGATATTCAACTTTACCTGCTTTGGCTTCTGTTACTGCTTTGGCGACATTAGTTGAAACTGATCCGCTTTTTGGATTTGGCATTAATCCGCGTGGACCAAGTAACCGGGCATATTTACCGAGTTTTGGCATATATTGAGGTGTAGCAATCAATATATCAAAGTTAAGTTCTTGTTTATCAAGTTGTTTTAGGAAGTCTTCATCACCAACTACGTCTGCGCCAGCTGCTTTTGCAGCTTTATGGTCTGTTTCGGGTGCAAATACTGCAACGCGAATAGTTTTACCTGTTCCGTTTGGAAGGCTAACAGTTGCTCGAATATTTTGATCAGCTTGACGAGGGTCAACTCCAAGTCGAATATGAGCTTCGACACTTGCGTCAAACTTACTCGGATTAGTTTTGGTTGCAATTTCTAATGCGTCTTTTAATGAATATATGACTTTTTTATCGACAAATTTTGCTACTTTTTGGTAGTTTTTGCCGCGCCTTTCAATAACTGGTCGCGTAACTGGTTTAGCACCCTTTTTAACATTCGCTACTGCTTCAGCGCTTTGTGGTGCGGTGTCATGGTGTTCTTTACGCTCTTCTTTTGCGATTTTTTCTACAACTTCTTTGATTGCTTTTTCACTTCTTTTGCCAGCTTTTGCTAGTTTTTCTGTTTTCGCCACTTCTTCTAAAATTACTTCATCAGTTTTATGTTCTATAACTTTAACGCCAGCAGCACTAATAGCAGCCTCTATCTCTTTGATAGTACTTTTTTCGGTAAGTTTTAGACCAAGTTTACTTGCTTGTTCTATTAATTCGGCTTTTTTTGCCATATGTTTAAACCCTTTCTGTGGTAATATCGGCCATTTTGGCCTCCCAACATTGATTTTGTAATTAGTTTATTATAACAGATAATAAACCTGTAATCAATAATAAAATAAACAGACATTGATGAAAACAATGTAAAATATTCAATAAAGAATAATGATTAGTGTTTAATTAGCCTTCGACTTCAACGCCCATTGAGCGTGCTGTGCCAGCAATAATTTTAACACGACCTTCTACGTCAATAGCATTCAATTGGTCTTTTTTAATTTCAGCGATTTCTTCAAGCTGAGCGCGTGTAATTTTACCAACTTTTTCAATATGTGATTTTCCACTACCCTTTTTAATTCCAGTTTTTTCACGAATCAAGTCATCAACTGGTTGTCCAAGTGATTTCCAGGTAAATGTTCTGTCTTCGAAGATTTGCAAATGCACAATGACATCTTTACCCATTAAGTCTTTAGTATCGTTATTAAATGGATTAATAAAATCCATCATATTTAAACCCCATTGACCAAGAGTTGATCCAACAGGAGGCCCAGCAGTTGCACGGCCTGCAGGTATTCTTAATTTTAAGTTTCCTATAATTTTCTTTGCCATATATTTCCTTTGTACTCGTTAATACGAGTGCGTAACTGGGGTATTATACCTTACGCACCTGTAGGGCGTCAAGTTCAACTGACGTGTCACGACCAAACATACTAACCATTACTTTTACCTTACCTTTTTGAGTATCAATTTCAGATATTGAACCATCAAACCCTTTAAATGGACCATCGGTAATACTTATCACCTCACCAATATCAAAGTCGATATTATGTTTTGGATCTTCGACGCCCATTCGTCTTTTAATCTTAGTGATTTCACTATCAGAAACTGGTGTTGGTTCGGTTCCTGTGCCAACAAAACCTGTTACTCCAGGAGTATTTCGAATAATATACCATGTTTCATCAGTTAATTTCATTTCAACAAGTGCATAGCCTTGGAAAATTCTTTTTTCAACGACTTTTCGTTTACCGTTTTTAATTTCAATTTGTTTTTCCTTTGGTACCATGACATCAAATATTTTATCAGCCATATCAACAGCGTTAATCCTTTGTCGTATACTGTCGGCAACTTTTTCCTCGTACCCACTATATGTGTGGATTGCATACCATTGACGTGATGAGTCGTATCGATTTTTTGACATAATTTCCTTTATTTTATAATTAAATTAAATAGTTGACTAAACATTGCGTCCAAAGAAACAATTAGTGCCAGAAACAGTCCAGTGAACATTAATACTGCAGCTGTCATTCCCCAAGTAGACCTACGATTTGGCCAACGAACTTTTCGAAGTTCAAGCCATGAACCCTTAAAGTATCCACCGACAGAATAAAGTGCACCAATAAATTTATTTTTTGGATTATGTGGTTTCACTATCTTTGAAACAATAGTTACTTTCGTCTTTTTATCCTTTACGGCCACTTTTTGTTCTCCCAATTAAATAGTCTGCTCATGGCAGACTGTCAAGTATTAATATAGATTAATTTACACAAATAGTCAATGTTGTTATTATTTTTCAACATACGGTAACTTGAAACTAAATGTTGATCCAAAATTTAATCTGCTAGTCAATTCAATTTTTGTGCCAAGTTTATTAGCAAGTTTTGAAACTATATATAACCCAAGTCCAGTTCCACTACTCTCGCGAGTTCGATAATCTTCACTACGATAAAATTTATTAAATATTTTAGATTGGTCAGTTTTACTAACACCAATACCGGTATCTTTGACGGAAAATTTTATTATTCCATTTTTTTGTTTGATTGAAACAGTCACGTTACCTTTTTTAGTATATTTAATAGCATTTGTAATTAAATTTTGGATTAGCTCCTCTAGGTATAATCTATTCACATGGACTTTACTGAATTTTGTAGATAGGTCAAGGTTAAATTGGAGGTTTTTGGCTTTGGCCTCGTCTACATATTTGCCATGTAGCCCATGTGCTAATTCTTTGATGTCAATTTCTTCGGATTCATTAGCCAAACCTTTTTCAGCGCGTGATAATGAGCTTAAATCATTAACAATACTTGCTAAAAAGAGAATTTGATCATGAGCAGTTTTAATCGCATCGGATAACATAGAGTTAGTCACATCGGGGTGATCCATCATTACTTGAACATTTGAAATTGTTCCCTCGGCTATTGTTATCGGTGTTCGTAGTTCGTGGCTAATAACACTTATAAATTCATCGCGCTCTTCTTCTAAGCTCTTTGACTTGGTTATGTCACGCATGATTACAATGTATCCATCATGTTTTTCTGCCTGCTTTGTTCGGCTAAAACTACTATGTATTGGAGAAATTTTTATTTCTAGGCGAATCTTATCATCATCACTAATTACATAAAATAAATCATCATATACTGCTAGTGTTTTTGTTTTTTGAAATTCTTTAAAAATACTGACAGTTTTCGCCTCTTGGTCAACCAGTGGTAGTATCTCGTCAATATGAATTCCCTTTAAACTATTATTGGTATCAAGTAAATTTAGACTCGCAGCATTATATATGTTTACAATGCCGTTTATGTCAGTGCTGATAACGGCATCAGCAAGATTATTCACAATAGTCATAAATCTGTCACGCATTATTGATTCAGATATGTCGTTGCTGTTATTTTTTATCTTTGAAATATTGTTAGATTTTATTGCCATTACGATTAATGATCCGGTAATTAAAATAACCGTAAATGTAATTAAGTCATAGAAAACGATAGTTTCACTTAAATTGAACCACAATAGTATGTCGATAGATACTACAGCGGCAAACGATATAATACTATACAAAAAACCTTTAATAGAGAAATATTTATATGAAATTAAAGATAGAAGTATCCAAAATAAAGCAATCGGAGATGAAACTCCTGATACAAATAGCAAATATGCTCCAGTTAATAGGTGGTATACGATAAGTCTTAGTTTAGTATCAGTTTTACCCTTACTTTTGAATAAAAATTGTATTACACCTACGTAGGCCCACCAAAAAGAAAATAACAGTAACCCAGTGTTATCAATAATATGTGAGCTTTGAATAATACCAGATTGTATCATTACGCCATATAAAATTAGAAATGCTGGGATAAACAGACCAGCAAAACGAAATGCTTCATCTGAGTACGATTTATTTATGTCGCCACCTTTATACATCTTGTGCTTATTATACACGGCATAATTAAAATTTTATATAGATGGGTTTTGTGACTTTAATGTCCGTCGATGAAGTTTATAATCAGGGTCTGCCTGAGCGACCAGAGACCAAAACACAGGACTGTGGTTCATTTGTTTTGTGTGTGACAGTTCGTGGATAATTATATAGTCAATTAATTCAAATGGTAGTTTCATTAAGGCAATATTCAAACTAATAGTTCCATTACTACTACAACTCCCCCATCGCCCGCTGGCATGTGAAAATCTTACTTTTTCGTAACTATACCCATATTTCGTTGATAAGTACGATAAACGTTTTGGTAGATAGTTTTTTGCTTCTATTCTTAGCGATGCAATGACAGTATCTCGAATCTTACGAACTACAATCGGGTCTTCAATGTTTGTATTATATGGAAGTTTTACAATTATCTGTAGACCATGTCTTGAAACGGCAAGTGATTTTTCGTCAGTTGTTAAAATAATTAGCGTGTGACTTTTTCCAATTTGCATACCATTTTCATATTTACTATCTGGTTTAGATTGGGCAAGTATTTCTCTTAACTCATTTCTGGAATGTTTTAGAAGGCGTTTGACTAAAAACATGGGTGCGTACATTGGCAGCGAAGCACGAAGTGTACCATCAGGAGCAACTCTTACGCGAACCTGAGTTGCAGCTGGACTTCGGCGAATTGTAATTTTGCCAAACTCTTTATCTTGAATTATAGGCATATTTTCTCATTTCTTAACGAATCAAAATGTTTCTTTTTAAAATTGTCCGAGTTCTTCTTTCTGATTGAGCCTTTTCTACGCAAGGATTAGCGAGATGCTTTAAAACAATCTTTAATTGACTTTCAAAAGTATGTTTTCCACTAATCACAATAGTTTTTTCTAATCTACTTGGCGGACTGAATTGTTTCAATTTACTATTAAATGACTCTACAGTGATAAGAGGACTGTTCTTATTAGATTTCGTTGAACGATTTAATGCAGTAGACTGTTCAGTTTGTACCCAGACAAACAAAGCTTCATAACCTGATTCTTTGGCTTTTTTTGCGATTGATATGCGATCAGATTTTAAACTAGTCAGACCATCATAAATTACTGTTCTGCCGGTCTTTAATACTTCGTCCAATATGCTAACAATCAGATTATCTATGATTTTATCTTCGTCAATAGAAAACGATGGATTTTTGTATATGATTTTACGTAATTTCCAGTTGCTGATAATTGGGGCCTTGAACGTTTCAGAAAAATTTTCAGCAAAATAACTTTTACCTGAACCAGGAATACCAACAGTAATTATTAAATGTGGCTTATTTACATTCAATGATTTCATACATGACATTATAGCAAATCTATGGCTAAATAAATATTATCAGTACCATACGAAAATATGAATTACTATGAATATGATTAGAAATATAGTATGCTTACAATATTAAACATAAGCGTAGTTTACTTAAACAATGACTAAAAAACTTAACCCCATAACAAAAAATACCCGTAAAATAAATCGAAAAGTTTCAAAAACTGAACGACATGCAAAAAATATCATTAAACATATGATTCATAGGAAAAATTTTAATAGATTTTTAAGGATACTAGGCCCTGGCCTTGTAACTGGTGCAGCTGACGATGATCCGTCTGGAATCGCCACTTATTCTCAGGCTGGTGCACATTATGGTATGGGTTTTTTATGGGCATTTCCTATTATGTATCCTATTCTTATTGCAGTTCAAGAGTCTTGTTCTCGTATCGGCGCTGTTACAGGTAAAGGTTTAGCCACTGTAATAAAAGAAAATTATAGCAAGAAATTACTATTCATGTCAGTAATATTGGTGGTTGTTGCTAATACGATTAATATTGGGTCAGATTTGGGTGCAATGGCTGCCACTACTCAGTTGTTTGTTGATTTACCTTTTGAATTATTAGCAATAATGTATGCAATTTTTATAGTATTATTAGTGGTATTAGTAAGTTACAAAAAATACGCAAAAATATTAAAATGGTTAGCTATCGCTTTGCTGGCATATCCGATAACTGCAATATTAGTCGGACAAGATTGGCCCGAGCTACTTAGAAATACTTTTACGGTGTTTCCGACAATCAATGCTGAAACAATATATATTCTTGTAGGTATATTGGGTACGACAATCTCTCCTTATTGTTTCTTTTGGGATACATCTGAGGTTGTAGAAGAGGAAATAACTCACCATAGGTTATCAGAAACAGGTGGTGGTCCCAAATTAAGTAAAAGGTTCTTAAAAAATATTCGCATAGATAATTTTTTTGGTATGACTCTAACGATTGTATCAGCATGGTTTATAGTAGTAGCCTGCTCTTCCGTATTGTTCAAAAACGGAATAAATGACATTAATACAGCTGCTGACGCAGCAAAAGCGCTAGAGCCACTAGTGCAAGGTTTTCCATATGCTGGTACGATAGCAAAAGTAATATTTTCGGTAGGTATATTAGGAATAGGATTATTGGCCGTTCCAGTATTGGCGGGATCATCGGCTTATGCAATCAGCGAAACATTAGGCTGGAAAGAGGGTTTATATCGTAAGTTTAGTAAAGCAATTGGTTTTTATGCGGTTATTATCGCAGCAACTGTTGTAGGTTTAATAATAAACTTCTTGGGCATAAACCCAATACAAGCATTGATTTTTACGGCTGTATTTAACGGTATTGCTGCCGTGCCGCTGGTGTGGATGATAGCTAGAGTTGGAAATAATAGTAATATCATGGGTCAATATAAGAACGGTAAATTATCAAATACATTTGTTCGTATAGCATTCATGGTAATGTTACTGGCAGTAATAGCATTATTCTATTTTGTTGCGACTGGTCAGCTTCGATAAAATACAGCTGAAACTACACTTTACTAAAATAATATATTATGGTATATTATCATAAAATGGTGAGGTAATATATATTTGGTCGCTTAATATCATTTTGTGATATCGAAACCGAGCACTTCAATGAAATTTAATTAATGGTATATGTTATGGACGATGTAAAAGATAATGGTGAATTTAAAATCAGTGAAGTCATAGCCGTTGCAGAGCTGATTAGAAGCCCTGATATTGAAGTTAGACAAAAAGCAGTAGAAAATCTTGCTCGAATCGCATTGAGGGCTATTCAAACTGATGAGGGTAGTGAACAATTTGCTAATGTATTATTATTTGACGAAAGTGACGTTCAATATGCCGTAAATGCTGAGAGAAGAATTTATGATGAAAAATTAAGGCAGACTTACGATAATTATGAAGCATTCTTTAACACTATTGACGAATTTTTATTTGTTCTAGATGATGACGGTAGAATTATCCATGTTAATGAAACAGTTATCAGTCGATTGGGTTTCAGTGAAGATGAACTATTTGGTGAATCAATACTATCGGTTCATCCGCTTGAACGAAGGGATGAGGCAGGTGTAATAGTCAGTAAGATGCTTGCCGGAACAGCAAAAGTTTGTCCAGTACCTATTATTACAAAGTCGGGTGAGCATATACCTGTTGAAACTACTATTAAAGCTGGTTTTTGGGATGGTAAGCCTGCCCTATTCGGCGTAACAAAGGATATCTCAAGACTAAAATTTTCAGAAGAGAAATTTGAAAAAGCATTTAATTTAAACCCATCTGTGTGTGGTTTATCTGATGTAAAAACTGGTGAATATGTCGAAGTAAACCCCGCTTTTTTTGAATTATTAGGTTATACTCCAGAAGAAGCTATCGGCAAATCCGCATCACAGTTAGGCATATTGAATGAAGACACTATTGCAGATATTCAAAATAGCGCCAATTCTGACGGTAGTATTATTAATATTGAAACCGTCTTAGTCGCTAAAAATGGTGATTTAAAAAATGTAATATTATCGTCAGAAAATATTCAAGTTCAAGATACGATTTATAGATATACCATTGTTAATGATATTACTGAAATCGTCAAAGACGAAAGAGAGATTCAATTAGCAAGAGAGAAATACAAAGATCTTGTTGAAAAAATTAGTGATGTTATCTATACGTTAGACATAAATGGTAACTTTACGTATATTAGCCCAGTCATAGAAGAAATATCTCACTACAGAGAACATGAGCTTTTAGGTATGTCTTTTGCATCCCTAATTCATCCAGATGATATTGATGAAATGGTCGAAAAATTTAAAATTACAATTGATGGTGCAAAAGAAAAGGCAGAATTTAGAGTTATTGATAAAAATGGTGATATTCATTGGGTTAGAACATCATCCCGGGTAACTATTGAAGATGGAAAAATACGTGGAATTACAGGATTGATGGTTGATATCACTGAACGAAAAGTTCTTGAAGAAAAACTTAGGAAGCTTAGCTTGTATGATTCATTAACTGGTTTATATAGCAGAAATCACCTAGAAGAACAGATTGAAATTTTAAGCAGAAGTCGTAGATATCCTATTAGTGTTATTAATATTGATATTGATGGCTTACATAACGTTAACAATAATTGGGGTCATGATGCTGGTGATGAACTAATAAAAAATCTAGCACAGGTATTAAAAGAGGTTTTTAGACAAGAGGATTGTGTTTGTAGAGCTGGTGGTGATGAATTTATCATCATATTGCCTGATGTCGACAATGAATCTGTAGCTTATACCATTAAGAGAATTGAAGAAGCGATAATTGAACAAAATAAAATTAATTTAAAAAATCCGTTATCTATATCAATTGGGTCAGCTACAGCTAATAATATTTTAGACTGGGACAAATCCCTAAAAGATGCTGATGAATTAATGTTTGCAAACAAGAAAAAAACTAATTCTAGAAAAGGTGATACATTAGATGAGATCTAATGAAAATGCGAATAATTCCGAATTAGACGGACGTGCTAATACTGGAATAAATTTTTTAAATAAATACAATAGCCTATTTCCAGATGAATTAAACAAAGTAAAAACTGTACTTATTGCACAGGCAAAAAATGAAGCTGAAATAAGTGGTGAAAAAACTAGTGTTGAATCATATAAACGTTTACTGAATAAATACTCAAGAGAATTTGATAGAAACCCTGCTATTGTTAATGAAGTTATCGACATAGCCTATTTAGGTCTAAATTATGACATTTTATTAGGTTCTGAAAACGCTAATAGATTAAATGAAAGAGTAAATATTCTTGCTCAACGTGATAATGCTCAGATTGATGTTTGGGGAATGATTATTGGAGCGATAACAAACGAATCAGATGACCAATCTGAAGTAGTAATGTCTATATATGATCAAGTTGATACTCAAGCCTCTGATATTGTAGATGAAATATTTTATGACGATGAAATTCTAGAGATATTTAGAGAAGATCCAGATAATCCAGATAAAAATGCTGACCCAGCACTAAAAAAACCAATAAAAACATTACAAATTCGAGCTATTTCTAGCGCTCTAAAGCAGATGATTGGAAATGGTATCGAAATGTACTCAAATCCTATCGATATTTCAAATGATAAAAACAGTTATTAATTAGTTATTTTTGTTCTTTTGTTGTAATGACTATGCCGCCAGATGCACCAGAAACAATATTAAATATAACCGCTTGCATGAAACCAACAATTGCGCCGATTATTGCATAAACTGCAGTGATAAAGACTACTTCAACGAATCCTGCCGTTACTCCAAAAACCATTCCTTTTAATAAACTTGCAGTTTCTACACCATAATGTAGGCTATTTGACATTGCAAATAGTAAACTGACAATAAGTCCTACAATACCAAATCCTGTTGCATAAAATCCGACTAATGAGCCGATTCTAACTTTGATAATATTTAATTCCTTCATATCCCTTTCTCTCTCTCCCACCATAAAATAATACTATTTTCAATATAAACCTATAGTAATTAAAACGCAATCACTGACAATATAAATAATGTTTTAGATACTAGTTTTTCGTGTTAAGTGCCAGTACCTACATAAGTTGCATTTATAGACAGAAAGTTCAAGCGTCATTTTTTCAAGCATCTGAAATTCAGCTGCATTTTGCGCGTCAGTTTCGTTTTTATAGCGTCTTTTATCACAAAATAACCTATTTGATTGATACGATTGATGCTTGATGGTCTTATTTTTTCTTGGCATACTATTTAATAATCAACAATATTACCAATATCGTAG
>JBAXKN010000010.1:0-24591 GCA_037135295.1 Candidatus Saccharimonadota bacterium | reverse complement strand
AATAACCATTATCAGTCTTATACATCTCTATTTGTCTTGAGGCACCTGATAAATCTGACTGCAGTGAAGCTTCTGTAGCTTTTTTACTTATACCGTTATAACTAATAATAGTTATAGCCGCTAGTATTCCAATAACAACGATGACTACTAGAAGTTCGACAATTGTGAAAGCTGAATGTTTCTTCATTATATTAATAGTAACCTACAGCGTTAAATAAACACAATAGACAAACCTAGCAAAAACTATTAATTATACAGCTAGTTCGATGTTTTCAGCAATCTCTTGTTCTAATTCTTCATTAGATTCAGGAGCTTCGTAACCTTCAGCGCCTGTTCCAACTGGAATCTTGCGTCCGATGATAACATTTTCCTTTAGACCATGAAGTCGATCGATACGACCACTGATAGCAGCGTTAATCAAAACACGTGTCGTGTCTTGGAAGGACGCTGCAGATAGGAAGCTATCTGACCAAATTGATACTTTTGTAATTCCAAGTAGTAATTGAGTGTATCCAACTAGTTCTTTTTTATCAGCTGCAAGTTCAACATTTGCTTCAACAACTGATGCTTTAGAGACTATATCGCCAGATACAAAAGTACTATCACCTGGATCTTCAATCTGCACACGGCTAAACATCTGACGAACAATTATCTCTAGATGCTTGTCGGCCACGTCTTGACCTTGGGCAGAATAGATTCGAAGAACTTCGTTAATTATATAACGTTGAGTTGCTTCTGAACCCTTTAATCGCATTAGATCGTGAAGGTTTAGCGAACCAGATGTCAAACGGTCACCTGCTTCAACAACATCACCAGCAGATACAACTAACTGTGCACTACCTGGGATATCATAACGAACAGGAGAGCTAGCGTTTGCAGCAATGACTAATGTTTCACCAGCAACTTCAACTATCCCATCAAATGGAGCAGTTAATGGTTTTGATTCACTTTCGCCAGTCGCAAGAACATCACCAACCTTTACATCGCTGCCAGATTTAACAATAACAGTACGACCTTCAAGTGGAATGCGTTCAACATGCCCAGCCTCTGGGGTAACTTGGACGACATATTTCTTGCCATCTTCCCATAAATCAACTAGACCTGCAGTTTCAGTAGTATGAGCCTGTCCTTTTGGAGTACGAGCTTCAAACAACTCTTCAACACGAGGAAGACCTTGTGTGATGTCTCCACCGGCTTCACCGCCTTTATGGAAGGTCTTTAGTGTAAGCTGAGTACCAGGTTCACCAACAGATTGTGCAGCAATAACACCGACAGGTTGTGCAACATCAACTAGACGGCCAGTTGCCATATCGATACCATAACTCTTACGAGGAATTCCACGTAGGTTCTTTGTTGATAGAACAGATTGAATTTTAACTTTTTCAATATCACTATCAGCTTCAATAGCAAGAGCGATATCACGAGTGATGATTTGGTCAGCTTTAATATATCCTGGAATTTTTTCTGCAGTAAATCGACCAATCAACCTATTACTAAAGGCAATCATAGTAAGCTCTGTCTCGTTTCTATAAATTGCAAAACCTTCGTCATCATTTTCTGTGTCTTCAATTGTAAATACATCTTGAGAAACATCAACTAAACGACGTGTTAGATATCCTGCATCAGCAGTCTTAAGTGCTGTATCGATAAGTCCCTTACGGGCACCACGAGTTTGCACGAACTGCTCCAAAGAGCTAAGACCATCTTTATAGTTCGAGCGAATAGCAAGTTCGATTTCACGGTTATTTGAATCCACCACGATACCAATCATTGCTGATGCCCATTTAATGTTTGAAATATCACCACGAGCACCAGAGTTAACCATAATACTGATACTTGTATCCATATCCTTAAGCTTATCTTTTAGGAAATCAGCTATCTTGCGGTCGACTGCACGCCAAGTTGAAATAGTTAGACTATATCGTTCGTCTTCTGTAATTAAACCTTGATCAAATTGCTCAGCAATAAGAGCTGTTTTAGCGTCACCTTCAGCTACAAACTCACTTGTTTCGCTAAATTGGACGTAATCATCTTTACCGGTTGATACAGCCGCAACTGTTGCAAAACGAAATGCTAGACCTTTCATACGGTCGGCAGTTTGAGCAGTTGTATGTGCATCATAGTCATTAAATATTTTTGCTAGAACACGTTTTAATTGTTTCTTGTCTTGGACTGAATTATCATACGGGAAATCTTCGGGTAATATATCATTGAAAAATACACGTCCTAAAGTTGTTTCACGGATTGCGCCTCTGAAAAATAAACGTATTGGGCTTTGTAATTGTAGTTTTCCATTATCATATGCCATTTCAGCTTCATATACAGAACTAAATACCTTATGTTCTTTTGTTTGAGCACTTGGTTTTTCATAAGTAAGATAATAGTTACCCAAAACAACGTCCTGGCTAATACTTAGAACTGGAGCACCGTCAGCTGGTTTTAATAAGTTGTTTGTTGCACTCATCAATTCCCTGGCTTCACGTTGTGCATCAGCTGATAGTGGTAGATGAACTGCCATTTGGTCACCATCATAGTCTGCGTTAAACCCGTTTGCTACAAGTGGGTGAAGTTGGATTGCTTTTCCTTCAACAAGCACAGGTTGAAAGGCTTGGATTGAAAGTCTATGCAAAGATGGAGCGCGGTTTAATAGAACGTATTTATCTTCAATAACTGCGTCTAATGCATCCCAAACAAGGGCATCACCAGATTCGATTAATCTAGTAGCGCTACGAATGTTATATGCGTGTTCTCCACGAATTAACCAACTAATAATAAATGGTTTGAATAGCTCTAATGCCATTTGTTTAGGTAGACCACATTCACTAACTTTAAGCTTCGGACCAACAACAATAACTGAACGTCCAGAGTAATCTACACGTTTTCCAAGCAAGTTTTGGCGGAAACGACCTTGTTTACCCTTTAACATGTCACTAATTGATTTTAGACGACGACGTCCACCAGTTGCGTTAACTGCACGGTTTCCTTTTGCTGCACTATTATCAATTAATGCATCAACAGCTTCTTGGAGCATACGCATTTCATTGCGACAAATTACTTCAGGTGCATTTAGGTTTATTAGTTTCTTTAGACGGTTATTACGATTAATAACACGACGATATAGATCGTTCAAATCACTTGTAGCGAATCTTCCGCCTGTTAGTTGAACCATTGGACGTAAGTCTGGTGGAATAACTGGCAAAACAGTCAAGGCAAGACTACTAGGATCAATACCAGCACTTGACATACCCTCAAGCATCTTTAGACGCTTTAGAAGTTTCTTTTCACGTTGTCCTTTGGCGTTCTCGACTTCTTCACTTAATTTTGCAATTAATTTTGGAAGGTCAATCTCGTCAAGCAATTTTTTAAGAGCTGCTCCACCCATACCAACTTCGACTAAGTCTTCGTATTCTTCAGGTAGATTTCGGAAGTCAACTTCGTTTATTAATGCGCTTTTTACTAAACTATCTAGTTGGGATTTTTTAAAGTTATAAGCTTCGTCTAGTTCTTCAACTTCTCGCGATTGTTCGGTTGCAAGAGCTTTAATGTCAGCATTTTCAACACCTGCTTCTCGTTCATAACGCATCTTTATAGCTACTCTACCAGCTTCAGTTTCTGCTTCTAAATCCGATATATACTGTTCACGTTTTACGTCATCAACTTTTAAAACTACATAGGTAGCAAAATAAGCAATACGTTCAAGATTTCTGACTGTTATACCTAATAATAGGCTCATCGCACTTGGTGTACCACGCATAAACCAAATATGAGCGACTGGTGTTGCAAGAGTAATATGAGCCATTCTTTCACGACGAACGATTGATTTAGTGATTAATTCACCATTTTTATCAACAGCAGCTTCGCGTGAACGAACACCTTTTAACTTATTATCATGTGGATTTACATCTTTTACTGGACCGAATATTCTTTCACAGAAAAGACCATCTCGTTCAGGTTTTTGTGTACGATAGTTAATGGTTTCAGGTTTAGTTACTTCACCATTACTCCATCTTAGAACATCTTCAGGGCTAGCTACTGTTAGGCGGATTGCGTTAAAATCAGCAATTCCGTTCGTTGCAATTACTCGTGACATCTTACGCCTCCTCCTTAACTTCAACTGTTTCATTAAAATCTTCTATTATCATATCTTCCTCAATGTCGCTTATATCATCTATAACTGTTTCATCGATACTTTCAGCCATCTCTTCAGGAATTACCTCGTCAACTGGAAGACTACTGATAACCTGTGCCGCATCAACAATTGCGTCTTCGGATTCATCAAGTAGATCAACTCGTAGACCAAGACCTTGAAGTTCCTTAACTAAAACGTTAAATGATTCAGGTAGTTTCGGACCGACGATAGGTTCATTCTTGATAATTGATTCATAAGCTTTTGCACGACCATAGACATCATCTGATTTAATAGTAATCATTTCCTGAAGCGTTGCAGCGGCACCGTAGGCTTCTAAAGCCCAAACTTCCATCTCTCCAAACCTCTGACCACCGTTCTGAGCTTTACCACCAAGTGGTTGTTGAGTCACCATAGTATATGGTCCGGTTGAACGAGCATGAATTTTGTCACTAACCATGTGGTGTAGTTTAATCATATGCATAACTCCGACTGTAGTACATTCTTCAAATGCATTTCCATCGCGACCATCATATAACTGGAATTTTCCATCACGGCTAAATCCTGCTTTTTCAAGTTCATCGCTGATAACACCGTTTGGAACACCATTAAATGGTGGCGTAGCAACCTTATAACCGAGCGCTCGAGCTGCCATTCCTAGATGAGTTTCAAATAACTGACCAATGTTCATCCTTGAAGGAACGCCTAATGGGTTTAAGACTACATCAATTGGTGTGCCGTCTTCCATATATGGCATATCTTCGATAGGCAAAATCTTTGCAACAACACCTTTATTTCCGTGTCGTCCAGCAAGTTTATCACCAACACTAATTTTTCGAAGTTGAGCAACGAAAATTTGTATTTGCATCAAGACACCAGCTTTTAGTTCATGTCCATTTTCACGACTGAATATTTTTACACCAACAACTTTACCACCACCAGTATTATTCATACGTAGTGATGTATCGCGTACGTCTTTGGCTTTTTCACCAAAAATTGCACGAAGTAGTCTTTCTTCGCTTGATAATTCTTGTTCACCCTTAGGGGTAATCTTACCAACTAGTACGTCACCATTTTTTAATTCAGAACCGATCTGAACAACACCAGATTCATCTAGGTGTCGCAACGAATCTTCACTAACATTAGGGATATCTCGAGTAACGATTTCATTTCCAAGTTTAGTCTCACGTACTTCAACAGTGTAATCTTTGATATTTATACTTGTTAAAGTGTCGTCACTAACAAGACGGCTAGACAATATTGTGGCATCATCCATGTTGTATCCGCCCCATGGCATAAAGGCAACTAATAAATCGCGACCTAGTGCTAATTCGCCATCAGCAATTGATGCGCCTTCGATAAGTATGTCACCTTCTTTGACTTTTTGTCCTCGAGTGACACATACTTTTTGGTTAATTGAACGATCATCATTACTTTTTGCAAAGTGTATCAGTTCGTATTTTTTAACACCATCCTTGTATTTAACATGAATTTCATCAGCATCTGCACGAACAACTTCACCATCACCACTTGCGGTAATCAACTGTGATGTATTTTTGGCAATTTCTGCTTCAATTCCAGTACCAACAATTGGTGATTCTGTAATTAGTAGTGGTACAGCTTGCTTTTGCATGGCTGAACCAGTCAATGAACGATCAACACGGTTCTTTTCAATAAATGGAATTAAACCAGCTGATGAACCAAGAATTTGCTTATTTGATGCGTCAACGTAAGTAACGTCGTTAGCATCAACTTGCTCTGGCAAAATACCATTTCTAGCACTTACACGTTCGTCAGCAAATGAACCATCTTTGTTTAGTTTTACGCTGGCATCGGCAATAACTTCGACAACTTCTTGGGCTGCATCTAGGTAAACAACTTTTTTAGTTACTTTTCCATCAACAACTTTGAGGTATGGAGTTTCAATAAACCCATATTCATTTATACGAGCATATGAAGCTAGGTTAAGTACTAGTCCAATGTTTGCACCTTCGGGAGTTTCAACTACACAAATACGTCCGTAGTGAGTTGGGTGTGCATCACGAACATCAAATCCGGCACGTTCACGTGATAGACCACCAGGACCCATCGAGCTTAGGCGTCGTTTGTGTGAAAGTTCTGACAGTGGATTTGTTTCATCCATAAGTTGTGAAAGCTGTGAACTAGCAAAGAATTCACGAACAGCAGCAACAACTGGACGAGCATTAATTAATTGTCCTGGTGTAACATTTTCTAAGTCACACATACTCATTCTGTCCATGGCATTTCGTTGCATACGTAGCATACCAACACGGAATTGACGTGCAACTAGTTCGCCGACTAGCTTAACGCGACGGTTTGATAATGCATCAATATCATCAGGACTGTCTTGGGTATTATTTAATCGAATAATTTCACGAATTATTGCAATTAAATCACTTAATTGGAAAACACGATTTTCAGTTGTATTCGGAACTTTTAGACCAAGTCTTTGGTTTAATTTAAATCGTCCAACACGACTATAATCAAAACGTTTGAAATCAAAGAACATTCGTTCAATCATAGTTCGAGCATTATCAACTGTTGCAAGATCACCCGGACGTAAACGCCTATAAACTTCAATTAATGCTTCATTTGATCCGCGTGCTGTATCTTTATCAAGTGTGGCATCAATATATTTAACTTCACCGGTATCAATATCATTAAATAAACTTTTAATTTCTGATGTCTTACTATGGCCTAGTGCACGTAATAATGTCGTAATTGGCAATTTACGACGACGATCGATTTTTACATAAATAACACCATTTGAAGCTGTTTCAATCTCTAACCATGCGCCACGGCCAGGGATTAATTTTGCGCCATAATAGTTACGAGCAACTGCTTTATCAGCAGTGAAAAACACACCAGCACTTCGTATAAGTTGTGAAACGATAACACGTTCGGTACCGTTTACAATAAACGTTCCACGATCGGTCATCCATGGATAATCACCAAGATAAATTTCACTTTCTTTAACTTCACCAGTAACTTTGTTTGTAAGTTCGACATTCGCATGTAATGGTGCGTCAAAAGTTAAATTATTCTCTTTGGCGTCTTGTTCGCTATTTTTAGGATCTTGGAATTTATATTCCTTGAACCGTAATGATAATTTCTGACCAGTATAGTCGTCAATTGGGTTTAGCTCTGAAAAAATTTCACTTAGGCCGGTTTCGACGAAATCGCGCCAACTGTCCTTTTGATGAGCTATTAAGTTTGGTAGTGGTAATGCTGTATCGCCCTCAGTAAAGAAGACACGCTTAGTGCTATTAGGCTTTGCTTTTGCCATAGGTGGTGTTTGCTCCTCGCAATGAATTGTATTTTTAGTTGATTTAGGGGGTCTTTGGCGCCGAAGATTCCCTTAACTATGGTTAGTTTCTATATACAATGCCACTTGTATTTAGAGACATAAATAACCAAAGCTACACTACTTCTTAATAGCTATTGTGGGGTAATGATGGTATTTAGTCAAGACTTTTTTACGCTTTTGAGATTATTTCGTCAATTAGACCGTATTGTTTAGCTTCAGTTGGCGTCATCCAATAATCACGCTCCATGTCTGCCTTTACTTTAGATAACTTTTGACCTGTATTTTTAGCGAATAACTCGGCAAGCATTTCTTTGACAGCTAGACCTTCTTTTAGGTCAATTTCCATATCTGTTACTTTACCTTTTGTGCCATGACTGGGTTGATGAATCATTAACTTACTATGAGGTAACGCAAAACGTTTGCCCTTTGTACCACTTGAAAGTAAAAATGCGCCCATGCTTGCCTGCAAACCTATGCCGATAGTTTGAACATCAGGTGAAATATACTGCATTGTGTCATAAATCGCCATACCATCATAAACACTGCCACCAGGGCTATTGATATATAACTTAATATCCTTTTTTGCATCCGTATATGCAAGATGTAATAATTGTGCAACAACGATGTTTGCAGTTTTTTCGTCAACCTGTTCACCTAAAAACACGATACGTTCATTTAATAATCTTGAATATATATCAAAAGAACGCTCACCTTCGTAAGTTTTTTCAATAACCGTTGGGACAAGGTAGTTTCTAGCCATATTCGACCTATTTCTTTTTAGAATTCAATTCTAATAATCTATCAACTGTTTTTTCGGTCAATAACCTACTAGCTATATCACGACGCACTTCAGGGTTTTCGAATTGCTTTAGTGCATCAGCGTTTTTAGCATATTGTTGTTTATAGCTATTAACATGGGCTTCCAATTCATCGGCAGTAGCCTCAATTTTCTCGGCTTTACTAAGTTCGGCTAATACTAATCCAGCCTGAACACGTTTAGTTGCTACGTCTTTTACTTCTGTCCCTAGCCATTTTTCTTTATTTTCAAAACCTTTATTCTCTAGATATTGATCTATTGTAATTCCCTGGTATGCCAGATTATTCATAAAATCCTGCTCAATAGATTTTGATTGATCAACTACTAGAATTTCAGGTACTGGAACTTTACTTACTGAAACTAATTCTTTAACAAGGTTGTCTTTCAACTTTTCATTAGCTTCACGTTCTTTTTGGACCAAAAGTTCACGTTTAATATCTGCTTTTAGTTCAGCTACATTCTTGAATGGACCTGATTTTGCGGCCAACTTGTCATCAATCTCGGGTACTGACACTTCTTTTATTGATTTCAATGTGGTCGTAAAAGTTACCTTTGCACCTTTTAATTCAGCCGCATTGTAATCATCTGGGAAGGTTAATTCTAGGTCAAATTTTTCACCTGGCTTATGTCCTATAATTCCATCTTCAAAACCAGGAATAAATTGGTTAGAACCTAGTGTTAAGTTGTAGTCTGAACCAGTGCCACCATCAAATGCAACACCGTCTTTTTTACCTACAAAATCTATAATGGTTTCATCACCTTTTTTAGCTGCTCTTTTTACGTCTTTTTTCTCTGAAAAACTATGTCGAATACGGTCAATTGTATCCTGTATATCAGATTCTTTAACAACTATTTTTTCAGTAACTGATTTTAACTTTTTGTAATCGCCGAGTTTAATAACTGGAAGTATCTCTACTTCGGCAGTAAATTCTAGCATTTCACCAGGAACAAATTTTTTAATTTCAACAGTTGGCCTTTCAAGAGCCTGAAGTTTGCTTTCTAAGAATGCAGCAGCGACTGCCTTACTTATAGCGTTATCGAGAGTTTTTTCCTGAAGCACATTATGGTCAATCCCTTTTGAAGCAACTGCAACTGGTGTTTTACCTTTGCGAAAACCAGGTACTTTAACATCGCGCGCTAGCTTTTCAATTGCTACTTTTTCTGCATCTTTAAGTTCACTAGTATCTAATGTTACAGTTAATGCCACTTTTGTGTCAGATAAGGTCTTTTTTACTACCTTCATTTTTTCTCCTTGTCAATCTCAGTAAATAACTTTATTATGTCTGAAAAATTTAATTTATATTCATTTGAATTTGCAATATCCCTTAGAGTATATACACCACTTGAAATCTCTTCTTCACCAATAAATAGAATGTAGGGAATATTCTTTTTTATCGCAATCTTGATTTGACGATCTAATTTACGTCCAGATAAATCAAGTTCAACATTCATACCTTTTTCACGAAATTCACGAGCTAATTTGCTTGCTTCACGCGACGTATCGCCAAGAGACGACATATAAATGTCGGTACTAGACTTTAATTTTGGAATTAGACCATGTACGTCCAAAAAGTTCTCGAAAGTTGTGCCACCTGGAGCCATTCCGACAGCTGATATTGATTCAGAGCCAAACAGACTAACTAATCCATCATAACGACCGCCACCAAACAGTGAACGATTGTTTTCTGGGTTTGTATCAAATACCTCGAAAACCATTCCAGTATAATAATCCAGACCTCGCATCAAAGTAATATCAAAAACTAGACTTTTTACATCTGCACGTTCAAGTAGTGTGAATAGGTCTTGAACCTCACTAACACTAGAACTATCACGAATTTCTTCGGGCAAATCTGCCATGCTCGTTGCATTTAGAAGTTGATTAATCTTAGGTAGCCCAACCTCTGCCTGTTCGCCAAAAATCTCTGTTGCTTGATCTATAAAATCTTGATGGCTGATTTTACCCTTACGGTCAAATAGTTTTACCATAAATTGAGCTTGAACAGCATCTAAGCCAAGGTATTGAGCCATCATAAAATTAATTAATTTACGATTGTTTATCTTGATTACATAATCTTCGGGATTTGCACCAAAAGCTTTCATGATTCCATCAGCAAGGATAATAATCTCTGCCTCGGCAGATACGCTATCATCACCAAATATATCTACATTCAATTGCCAAAATTCTCGTTCTCGACCTCGTTGTGGTCGTTCATAGCGCATAAAATTTGCGATTGAGTATAATCTAGCTGGATATGATAATTCTTGGCGTCTAGCGGCCACCATTCGGCTAACAGTTGGTGTCATTTCTGGTCTAATTGCAACTGTTCTGCCACCACGATCAACAAAAGTGTAAGTTTGCTCAGTTGCTAGCTCTTGACCGCTCTTTGCGGTATATATATCAAGTGGTTCAAGGACTGGCGCACCATAATCCTCATAACCAAATGATTCAGAAACTTTTTTCCATACAGAAAAAATATAATTCTGAATTCTTTTCTCTTCAGGATAGTAATCGCGTGTGCCTTTATACGGCTGTGGTGATAGTGCACTCATAGGTATAATTTTTGCATTTTTATCTGTTTTTTACAAGTGTTCAATACATATTTGTCAACAAACAATATCAATTTTATTAACTTTTTACAGTTCACTCTCTATTTCTACTACATGAGCTTCAAAAGCCCTATCTGGTTGTTTATCATCAGTTATAGGTCGACCAATTACAAGTAAGTCTGCTCCTGCCTTGATGGTTTCGGCAGGAGTCTTTGGACGATTTTGATCATGAGTTTCTGCACCAGTCATGCGTGATCCCGGTATCATTGCAAATAAATTCCTTGTTTTTGGGTTATTCTTTACCATTCCGACTTCCATTGGAGAACAAACGATTCCTTCAATTCCTGCATCAACTGCACGAAAGGCTAGTTCTAATACTTCTTGCGATGCAGAAACGTGATAAATTTCCCTCGCTTCTTCATCTTTTACAGATGTAAGCACGGTCACACCCAGCATTTTTATGATTTTGTCGTTTTTGTTTGCCTCTTCCTGAGCTGCTCGCATGGCTTCTATTCCAGCTGTAGTATGTATCGTTATTCCAAATGGAGGGTGGTCAAGCTTCCTAATATTCCCAACTGTATTCCTGACAGTATTCGGAATATCATCAATTTTGGCATCAGCAACCCAATCCAAGCCATTCTCTGCCGCAAGATCAGAACAATACTTCCAACTAGTTGCACTAGAAAGTTCAAGACCAAGTTTAACAAACCTCGCCCCAGCTGCTTTTGCAATTTTTGCTAGTCTTTCGGCTTCATCTGGCTGCGATGTGTCAATTGCTAGTATAATTCGTTCACGTGATGATAGTTCTGACATATTACCCCCAAAATAAATTAAGTTTTATTATAGTGTGTTGAATAACTTATTTGCAAACGTAAGCGAGTTGTAGCAAATGTATTATTTTTTTAATACATTCTGTTGCATCCAGGCATACATAGCTATACCAGCAGCGACTCCGACATTAACTGACCTAGTTGATCCGAATTGTTCTATCATGACGATTTTTTCAGCAGATTTTTGCATTTCTTCACTTAAACCCGGGCCTTCACCACCAAATACTAAGACAGATTTTTCTGGTAATTCAGTTTCCGATATATTTACAGCACCCGGCAGAATATCTACCGCTATTATTTGACGCTTGTCATTTTTCATCAACTCAGCAAATTCATCGACAGTTTGATGGTTTATAATATTCATATATCTGTCTGTAACCATTGCGCCACGTCGATTCCAGTGTTTTTTCCCAATGATATGAACTGCTTCTATATTAAAGGCATTTGCAGACCGAACAATTGTGCCGATATTAAAATCATGTTGCCAATTTTCAACAGCAATGTGAAGTGGCACACGTGATTTATCTAGATCCGCTTTGATTGCATCGATTTTCCAATAACGATATTTGTCAATAACATTAAAAGTGTCACCGTTGGCAAGTAATTCCGTGTCGTATTTAATATCTGTTGGCCAAGGTTTTGGATGTGGCCCTACGCCAACACTTATTTTATTCATATCTACATTGTAGCCTATGTGTGAAGTGATATAATAAACATTATTAATATTGGAGGAAAATATGTATAGATACGAGTGTTCAAGATTTATGGAAGCCCCAGAATTTAATGTTTGGTTGATGCCTTTAATTATTGTTTTAGTTTTATGGTCACTTTTTTGGAAGGGAACCTCACTTTGGCACGCTGCACGAAGAAAAGAAGGTGCTTGGTTTGTAATATTGCTACTCTTCAACACACTTGGAATACTAGATATGATTTATCTATTTGGATTCTTAAAACTAAAAGCAGATAAACTATTTAAATAGATTAAACTGATTCCGAATCAGACTCGGTTGAAAATGCAGCTTTGACTGCGTTTTCAACTTCATAAGGTAACTCAGATTTACCACGTTCGTCTCGGACATTATTAACGCTGAAATCAATAAAATTACTAGAATCGTCGTATCCTACTAATATTCGGCCGTTAACTAGATTCCTGTCGTAATCATAAGTTTTGTCTTCTTCATGGATATAATGATCAGGTGTTGTGTGATGAACAGTAGAATTATCCTGACTAAATTCGATTTGTTGAGGTGGAAATATAAATTTATGCAACGCATTGACTACAAATTTCTGTGAATCAATTTCAGTACTTGTCTCTAGAGTCCTTTTGACACTAACTTCTGTTCCTAATCTTCCTAATTCCGTAACTAGCCTGTCGTAGCGACTTCTCCACTTTAATCTTTCAGTTTTTTGTACATCTACACCGTCTAATTTTTCAGATTTGTAGTTCTTATTATCCATAATATATTTCCTCGATTTATATTATTATCATGGATTATTTGATATCAAGCAAGCATAGACATAATTTATATAAAATAAACGACCAGTCATCTTCTATTTTATTTAGTACGCGAGAGATGACTTGGTCACGTTCCGCGACCCCGAAACTTCACGATTGACAACTTAGTTGTCATCGGAAGGTTTCCCTCAAACTGTCACAGACAGTTTTCGCCTTTACGCCAAGGGTTAAGTGTTCAAAATCCCATTTCAAGGCAACCAAATTAAAAACCGACCAAAAGGTCGATTCTTAATTTGGTACGGATGAAAGGACTTGAACCTTCACGCCTTACGGCACTAGCTCCTAAGGCTAGCGTGTCTACCAATTCCACCACATCCGCGTGTATATTGAGTATGATAACTGATATATTGTAACAAATTACCTACACTTAAAACAAGTCTATTGGGGTTTTGAACGGTGTTTTAATATAGCTCGCTTATGTTATTATTAATATAGTAATTACTGAGAGGATACACTTTATATGAATAAAATCGCTCAATACCTTAATGAACACCTTTTAGGTGAAGTAAGTTGTGCTGAATCAACAAGACAGAGATTTTCACGCGATGGCAGTATACTCAGCATTAAACCTGAAATAGTTGTTCATCCAAGAGTAACTAATGATATCCGTAAAATTGCAAGATTTTCATGGCAGTTAGCTGAAAAAGGTCATGTACTTCCAATTACTATTCGTGGTGGTGGCACCGATAAGAATGGTGGCGCAATTGGAAAAGGAATTATCATTAACACCCTTGCCCATCTTAATAACGTTATTTTCATTAGCTTAAAAAATAAAGATCAATTTGTACATGTGCAACCAGGTACAAATTTTGAATCTTTGAATAACATCTTGAAATCACAAGGTATGATTATTCCCACATATCCTCAATCTTCACTTTACAGCACAATCGGAGGTGCTGTTGCTAATAATAGTAGTGGGGTTCAATCAGGTCGCTATGGACTAACTGGCGATTGGGTTATGCGTCTTGAGGTAGTTTTAGCTAACGGTGATTTAATTGAAACAAACCGTATCAGTAAACACGAATTAAACAAGAAAAAAGGTTTGCAAACTTTCGAAGGTGAAATTTATCGAAAAATTGATGGAATTATAGATGATAATCAACAAGTAATTGATGATAAAATCGCAAACAATGAACCAGATAACACTGGCTATACCGGTATCGCAAAAGTTAAGAACCGTGATGGGTCATTTGATTTGACACCACTATTGATTGGTAGCCAAGGAACACTAGGTATGATTTCTGAAATCGTAATGCGTACAAGTTTTTATAATATTGAGGAATCCATAATTGTAGCAATATTTGATAGTCCTGAACTTGCCAGAGATGCAGCTGATTCTCTACTATCAACTGAACCAACAATAATGGAAGTTATCGATGGTGAAATGTTCGATATGGCTCACACACTTGGAAAAAGATATGTATTTTCAGAACAATATCTTGATAGAAAAACGGGAACTGTCCTTTACATTAGCTTTAATGATTTCGGAAATCATGCTCGTAACCGAAAAGTTAAACAAACTTTGAAAAAATTGTCTAAAATTGAAACTACTGTTTACACAGATAGTGATTATTCACCAGAAGAATTAAATGTTATTCGTGATGTTAATTCAGTCATAATGCAACCTGAAACCAAAGGTGAAACTCGACCCTCTATTATTAATGGGGTATCAATTCCATCGACTCGTCGTGAAGAATTTATCGAAGGTGTTGCCGAGCTTGCAAAAAAACATCACATTAGTCTGCCGCTTCATATCCAATGGATAAATGGTGTTATTGATACAAATCCTACACTACAGCTGCATGTCGTTAGTGATAAGCAAAAAACATTTAAACTAATTTCAGATTATATTGAATTAGTGACAAAATTTGGTGGCAGTATGTCTGCTAATTCTGGCGAAGGACGCCTACGTGCAACAGCCGCCTATTCACAACTTGACGAAGATGAATTAAATATATATGAACAGATTAAAACCGCATTTGATCCATTTGGGATACTCAATACAGGGGTTAAGCAAAAAACTGATTTGAAAACCTTAGTATCATACCTTAACCCAGATTATAATAATTCAGATTTTACTCAATATTCCCCACGAGACTAGATTTACCAAAAATTAGAATAGCGGCCTTACGACCGCTATTCTTTTTGGTAAAAAGCAAGTGCCGCGGTTCCGTAACTACGATTGTCCACCACAACAACTCCATAAACGGCCGGCATCTCACATCTACCTGGATATGATAATACCATAAGCCCATTTGGTTTTAATAGACCACTCAGGCCTGAAACTGTGGATAACTGTAGGTCATTATAGGGTGGATCGGCAAATATTATGTCAAATTGTTTGTCGTTATTTTTATCAATCCATGTTCTTGCGCCTACTTGAATTGACTTTGTGACTAATCCTAGTTTTAGTAATTTGATATTTTCACCTAAAATTCTACTAGCCACCCTGTCACGTTCGATAAAAGTTACGTGTTTGGCACCACGGCTTAGTGCCTCTAGACCGATTGATCCGCTTCCAGCAAAGACGTCAAGAATTTCGGCATCATGAAGTTTATCGTTTATCATATTAAAAAGCGAACCTCGTACTCGTTCGCTCATAGGATGAGTCAATTGACCATCTGGTGCATTAATAACCCTGCCTCCAAATTTACCTGAAATTATTCTAACATTCATTTTTTTGATTCTTCAGACTTAATTACGGCATCGTACCAAGCTAGAGTTACGACTTTAATCATTTCAGGAACAAGGATATTCTTTGTTTGTTTAGCAAGACCTTGAGTCCAACCTTTTTTTCCAAAGTTATCATACATCTTTAATTCATTAATTTTTTGTAAAGATTTCAAAAAGACTTCCTCAAAACTGTTTCGTTTCAAGAATATTATGTCTTTTCTGTCTAAAATTGATTCTTTGAAATTAAGTGGGGCAATAGCTGTTGCAACGCCCATTTCGAACATTCCATGTGTTGTGAACACACCACCAACACCCCAGTACTCCCAATTTTTCGAAATTGTATCACGAATGCCATCACCATGAATGATATTTTTATCCTTTATGGTATCTCTTTCAGTATGAGCTTTGCCCCATAACTCCTCGATTTTGTCACTCAAAGGATAGTGATGAGCTGGAGTAAGCCCATCGACGATAACATGTGACAACCAAGCAGACTCAAATGCAGCCCTAATGTGGTTTTTATTTTTTAACGCAACAGATAGATTAATAATATGATTATTAACTGTAGTCAATAATACCTTATCGTCTGGATTATTTGGATCAATAAAGTACCATGGATCATCTTCGGTAGAGCCTTTACGTTTAATACCATCGGGACCGTTATTACCTTCAAAATGGAGTATTTGTTTAATGGTTGGAAATTCAGATGTTTTTGGTAAGTATTTTTTGATATGTCGACGTGCAGCGCGATCAATTTTCTGATGCACGCCTACTATTTTTCCAGATCCACGACTAATTGTTGTTCCTGCGTACATGATAATTTTTCTTTTAAATTGATTATTCAGTTTAACGATGTTAGACGCTGATAGTATTTCACTTGTGCGGCTAATTGTTTATATTGTATCAGATTCAAGTCCTCTTTAATGAATAATTTTGCTTGTTTTTGAGCTCGATTAATCAACTTCGTATCTGCAAGTGAAGCGATCTGTAGATTTAAAGCGCCGTGTTGAGCGCGTCCATATATCTCACCTGGGCCTCGTAACCTTAGGTCAACTTCTGCAAGATAGAAGCCATCATTACTCTTTTCTATTTCACGTAATCTTTCGGTTGGTTTTGCACTAGTGCTAGTTATTAGATAACAATAGCTTTGATGTTCACTACGTCCAACTCTTCCGCGCAATTGATGTAATTGAGATAGGCCAAATCTATCAGCATTCTCGATTAAAATTACAGTGGCATTAGGTACATCAACTCCGACCTCTACAACAGTTGTACTGACTAAAATATCAATTTTTTTATCAATAAAATCACGCATCACTGCGTCTTTTTCAACTGGTTTTAATTTTCCGTGTAATAAACCAATCTTACGATGCTTAAAGACGGAATTTTGCAATTTTATATATTCCTTATTAACACTTTTTATGTCATTTTCAGGATTGTCCTCTATTAAACTACATATCACATATACTTGACGTCCGTCAGATATCTGAACATCGATGTCTTTATATAGTTGTGCACGGCTGTTAGGAGACCATGTTTTAGTGATTATCAACTTACGTCCACTTGGAAGTTCGTCAATAACACTAATATCTAATTCGCCATACACAGTTAAAGCTAGACTACGTGGTATTGGCGTAGCAGTCATCGCAAGCATGTGTGGCATTTTTTCTGACTTTTTAAGTAATTGCAAACGTTGTTCGACACCAAATCGATGTTGCTCATCAATAACGACAAAACCTAATTTATGAAATTTTACCGTATCTTGTATGAGTGCGTGTGTACCAACAACTACGTCAACCTCACCATTTGATATTTGATCATATAAAACTTTTCTTGCGTTTGATTTCACACTACCAGTTAATAAACCAACTCTAATACCAAGTGGCATTAATAAATTCAATAGAGTTTGAGCATGTTGGTTAGCTAGTATCTCGGTGGGGGCCATTATTGCAGTCTGAAAACCAAAATGAGCAACTTGACATGCAACTAAACCGGCCACAACTGTCTTGCCCGATCCGACATCACCCTGAAGTAATCGATTCATGGGCGTTTTTTGTTCTAAATCTTGAATTATTTCCCATGCAGCACGACGTTGTGCGCCTGTTAATTTATATGGGAGTCGTTTCACAAAATTCGCAATTACTGGTTGTTTGAAAGGTATTTGCCATCCTGTTAATTTTGCATTTTCTTGACGATTTAATTGACTGGCAAGTAATAGTTGGAATAGCTCTTCGAAAGCAAGTCTTTCCTTGGCTTTTTCGACATCTTTGATATCATCCGGAAAGTGCATAGTTAAAATTGCTTGGCTTCGTGACATTAACTTTTCACCGCTAACAATAGAATCTGGTAATGTTTCTGGTAACATAGTAATTAAAGGTCGAAGCTCTGCGATTATTTTACGGACCAAGGTAGATTTCAAGCCCTTTATTGAACGATAGACCGGGAGTATTCTGTCAGTTTGAACTGGCATATCCTTAACCATTTCAGCGCTTGGATTGGTCAGTTGATATCTATTGTAGTTAAACTCAAACACACCAGAAAAGTAAAATTCTTCACCTGATTTTAATTGTGTCTCGCGATAAGGTTGATTAAACCAGACTGCTTGTAATTTACCACTATTATCCGCAAGTGTCGCAGTTGTTATTCTTAAACCACGTCTAACTGGACGCGTAACAATTTTTTCACATCGAGCCTTTATAGTAGATTTTCCTGGTTTAATACCTAAAATCAATGAAACCGTTGAATAATCTTCGTATGATCTAGGTAGAAATTCAATCAAATCACCTACTGTATTTATTCCAGCCAAAGTAAATTGTTGTCCAGTTTTTTCACCGATACCTTTAATTTTTTCTAAAGGTGATAATAGATTCATATATACAGTTTAGCAATATTACTGCGTAACGCCCAAAATTCCCTCAAGAACAAGTGCAGTGTCTTCCCATCGTTCAACTTCGATAGTATCAATTCCCATAGCTTTTACGGGGTAATCGTTGCCACCTTCCTGAAGGCGATCGCCAATAAATAGGATACTGTCTTGTTCAACTTTTGTTTTTTCAATTAATTTTTGCATGCCGTAAGCTTTGTCAACACCAATCATAGTAATATCTATCGATGTAGAACCACCAACTCGAACCTCTAGATCTGGCACTAATGATGCTACGTAGTCTCGCAATTTTTGTCTTTTTTCTACTGTTGGATCCCATTTATATTTTAAATCTGCAGGAGCTTTTTGTCCAAGTGCCGAGAATGTTACCTGTGAACCTCTATCTTCGATAATATCGCCAAATGTATTGTTTTCCCAAAGACCTAATTTTTTTGCACCATCCTCTAATGCAATTTTAACTCTGTTCCTTTGTTCATCTGTCAATGAATTAGAATACTGCAACTTCCAGTCATCAGATAATTTATCATATAGATAATACTGCGTTCCACATGTTGGCATTAAATGTAGTCTAGAAGCTGCTTGTGGTGACATTTCTAGTCTATCGATCACTTGAGTCTTAAACTGTTCGAATGCACCTCCGGAAATTATACATACATCAAAATTATCTAAAAGTTTAACTAATAAAATCCCCATGTGGTCAGATATATTTGATTTAGATGTAACCAGTGTGTCATCAAGATCAAATGCAATAATTTTTTTATTCATAGATATATAATTAACTCGATTTACTTAACTAAAACGAAGCTATTCTTTCCTTTTTTTATTAATGAAGATTGAACAATTGTCTGATCACTATTGATTTTATTTGAATTTACAGATATCGCACCACTTTCAATCAGACGTCTAGCATCACCGTTGCTTGATGCTAAATTTGATTCGACAAGAATATCGACTAAAGACTTCCCTAGATTTTTTGTTGGTATTTCACCTGCTAAAGCTTGAACGTCTTCTGGGCTTAATGTGTTAAAATCGGCACCACCAAACAGTACAGCACTTACACGTTCAACACTTTCAGCACGCTCCTGACCATGGACAATAGTCGTAACCTGATGCGCTAGAGCTTTTTGAGCAGCACGTTCACCAGGCTTTTCACTAGTTAGTATTGCAAGCTCTTCAATTTTTTCCTTATCTAGAAGCGTAAATAGCTTAAGATAGTCTATAACTCCACCATCATCAGAATTTAGCCAGAATTGGTAAAAAGCATAGACACTAGTTTTATTAGAATCTAACCAAACAGCACCGCCTTCTGATTTTCCGAACTTTGCACCTGTTGATTTGTTAACTACAAGTGGTGTTGAATAAACGTGTGCTTCTTTTCCTTCTAGTTTTCTAATTAAATCGACACCAGTTATCGAATTTCCCCATTGGTCAGCCCCACACAACTGGAGTGTAACACCGAAATCCTTGAAAAGATGAACAAAGTCGTAACCTTGTATTAATGAATAACTAAATTCAGCGTAGCTTATTCCAGAACCTTCATTACCAAGCCTAGACTTCACAAAATCTCGTCCCAACATTCCACTCATTGGAACAAATTTCCCGATATCGCGTAAGAAATCTATATAATTTATATCCTTGAACCAGTCGTAATTATCAACAACTGTAAATTCTTTACCTGATAATATCTGTTGGTATTGAGAAGCAATTGCGGCCTTGTTTTTTGATATAGCCTCAACCGACAGTACACTACGTTCACTTGATTTTCCATCTGGATCACCAATCATACCAGTTGCGCCACCAACCAACATATAAGCTTTATGACCATGGTCAATAAAATGACGAACCATCATAATTGCAGCAAGGTTTCCGATGGTCATGCTATCTGAACTTGGATCTACGCCGATATAAAATGAGATTGGTGCATCGTCTAAAGATTTAATATCTTGATATGTAGTTTGGTTTACAAAACCACGCCATGCTAATTCTTCAGAAAGTTTCATTTTATCTCCGTAAATTATTTTTTATCTACATCTGGTAGTATAGCAAAGTTCTAACGTGGTTGCATGCACAAAATATACTTTTAAAATTATGTATAGCAAGCTTACTTAGTGTTATAATGGGTATACTAATGATTATGGGGTATAAAATACGTGGTTAAAAAAATATTGAAATCTCGCAAACTAAGTCTGTATTCTAATTTGTCACACTCGCGCAAAACGAAAAAAGACGCAGAGGCAAGAAAACACGCAAAATACCTTGCATCACTACCTAAAAACCCCGTTAAAAGATTTTTCTATAGATTAAGTCCGAAAAACCTGTATCATTATTGGTTCAGTAAGCGTGGTGGCATGATGGCACTAAAAATTGTTGGCGTCACGGTATTGGTATTTTGCCTACTTATTGGTGGTTTATTTATATATTTCAGGAAAGACCTTGACGCAATTCGCCCAGGCGAACTTGCTAAACGAGTTCAAACAACTGTTACTACCTATCTAGACCGTAATGGAACTGTCCTTTGGGAAGATAAAGGTGACGGTGACTATAAACTTGTCGTAGATGACAGTGGTCTGAATAAGTACATAAAAGATGCTACAGTTGCAATTGAAGATAAAGATTTTTATAAACACGGTGGTGTAAGTGCATCAGGTTTGATGCGAGCTGTTTTCAATAATATTGGTGGTGGTAGCACTCAAGGTGGTTCGACACTGACACAACAATTGGTAAAGCAAGTATTTTTTGCTGATGAAGCTCAACAAAGAGGTTTGGCCGGCGTACCACGTAAAATTAAAGAGATTATCCTATCGATTGAAGTAGAACGTATGTATAACAAGAGCCAGATTTTAAATCTGTATTTGAATGAATCACCTTACGGAGGTAGGCGTAATGGAGTTGAGTCAGCAGCACAAACATATTTCAATAAACCGGCAAAAAACTTAACTATTGCCGAGGCTGCTTTACTTGCCGCAATTCCCCAAAATCCTTCGGTCTATAATCCGTATAATGTCGCAGGTCATAAATCATTATTGGCAAGACAAGTAACAGTTATTGACAACATGAAAGATCAAGGCTATATAACAAAAGAACAGGCCGAAGAGGCAAAAAAATATCCAATTTTAGATAATATTGTTCCTGAAGCAGACCAATATAAAAATATCAAAGCACCTCACTTCGTACAAATGGTAAGATCAGAACTAGAAAAAAGTTTAGGAAAAGCAACTGTTGGTAAAGGTGGTTTGATTGTAAAGACTACACTAGATATACGAATTCAAAATAAACTTGAAGAATCTATGAACGCAATGTTTGCATCTAATGTACCAATTTATTCTGGATTCAGTAACGGCGCTTCAACAGTAGAGGACACAAAAACAGGTCAAATAGTTGCACTAGCTGGAAGTCGCGATTTTAACTGGCCAGGGTTTGGTCAAGATAATGCGGCTACTGCATATATTCAGCCTGGCTCTAGTGTCAAACCTCTTGTATATTCAGAATTATTCCAGAAAAAGCCTGCTGGGCAAGCTAACTATGGAAGTGGTAGTATTCTAAAGGATGAAAACATAGACTCAATATACGGCGCAAAGCTTTATAATGCTGACCGTTCATTTAAGGGTAATTTAACCATTCGTAGTTCACTTGCAACCTCTAGGAATATTCCAGCAGTTAAGGCTATGTATATATCTGGGGTAAAAACAACAATAGATAACATTCATGATATGGGCGCAATTAGTTATTGCACCCAAGGTGATGAAGTTAATGTAGGTTTGGCTGCTGCAATTGGTGGCTGCGGAGTTAAACAGGTTGACCTTGTGAACGGTTTTGCAACACTTGCTCGTCAAGGTATGTATAAACCTCAGACAACTATCCTAGAGGTAAAAAATAATTCTGGTGAAGTATTAAAGAAATGGACCGATACAGCAGGTGTGCAAGTTATTGATCCTCAATCAGCATATATTGTTAGTGACATCTTAAACGACGACAACGCTAGGTCACCACTTAGTGGTCGTAACGCTCTTGGAATGGTAATCCCTGGCGTTAGAACTTCTACAAAGACCGGTACATCAGATAAAGGTGGCAACGCAAAGGATATATGGATGTTTAGCTACAGTCCAGCCCTAACTATGGGTGTGTGGTTAGGAAACTCAGATGCGACAATTCTTAAAAATGGTACATCTTCTATTCCGGGCGTGATAATAGCTAAAGTTATGGAATACTCACATAAAGAGGTGTATGCACCACAAAACCTATGGAAATCTGGTGATTGGTTTACAGCTCCGTCTGGTATCCAGAATATCAGTAATGAATTATACCCATCATGGTGGAATAAAACTCAAGGACAGACAAATGCAAAATTAACATTTGATAAGTTATCAAAAAAGAAAGCTACCGATTTAACACCTGAAGGCGCAAGAATTGAACTAGACGTCACAAAAATGATAGACCCAGTCACAAAGAAAGATGTTTATATTGCTCCAGATGGTTATGACGCGAGCAAGGATGATGATGTCCATAAAAGCACTGATGTAAAGCCAACTGTGTCAATTAATTGGATAAAGGCTTCAAGCAATACCTACACATTAACCGTAACAGTCTCTTCGGGCACATTCCCAGTCACAAATGTACAAATATTAATCGGTGGCACGGTAGTAACTACATTAACTGGTACTGGAACATATTCATATGCAGTTCCAGAGTCATCAACTAAGACAGTATCGATTTCTGCAACAGTTACTGATGATGGTTACTACACAGGTTCTGCAACCGGTTCTACTGATATCCCGGCCTACGACAGTACTCCGTAGTAAACCATAAATAGCTTATAAATTATTGATGGTTTACAAGGTCAATTAAATCTTGTTCTTTTTGAGATGACTTACTGATATATTGTTTTCGCTGATAGTTTTGTTTTAGTGAACGTTGAATATTTCGTCCAGTAGCCTCAACTGGTTTGACTGGATTATTATTTACGTTTCGGTTTTGTTTCTTTGGTGAAGAAATAGGTTTCTTGTTATCGATTAATTTAGCAAACATCATTTTACCAGCCGCAGTTTGTAAACTTCTAATAAATTCTATTTCAACAGTTTGATTAATTTTACCACTAGCATGTTCTACGACAACCATTGTGCCATCAGTTAAATGACCGACAGCTTGATGACCATCATGGCCTTTTTGAGTTAATTCTAGTAGCATTTTTTCACCAGGAAGATACGCCATTCGTAAGCTCATAGCCAAATCATTTACATTCAATACGCTAATTTTTTCAACTAGTGCAACTTTGTTAAGATTATAATCAATTGTACAAACTGATCCATGGTATTTTTTTGCTAGATATAATAATCTTTCGTCTACACCTTCTTTGGCACGACTTCCATCTTGAAAAATCTCTACCTTTACGTTCGGCATGTTCTGTAATTCAGCCACAATATCTAGTCCATGCCTTGCACGAGACCGTTTTTCGGTATCTGCATTATCTGCAAGAAATTGGAGTTCGCCGATTACACTTCGTGGGATACTCAATACACCACTTATAAAGCCTGATTGAGCGACAGCAATAATACGACCATCAATCAAAACTGACGTATCGACAAATATTGGTTTTTTTTCTCTTTTACGTGTTGGTCTTTTAGTGTTTACTGTTACTAGATATGTTGCTTCTATAGTAATAATAAAAAGCAAAATAATTGTTAAAATTTGCAATTCCATATGTATTCTTTTCCTTACTTTTGAAGGTAATCAATGAGTGCTGTTCGAAGATCACCAACTTCTTTAATAAATGAGTTTTTCTTTGTACTTTTTGGAGCAATCGCTTGCGTAAAGCCTAGTTTTTTTGCTTCTATCACTCTACGATCAGCAGATTGGGCTGATCTAATTTCACC
>JBAXKN010000009.1:0-27010 GCA_037135295.1 Candidatus Saccharimonadota bacterium | reverse complement strand
AATATTAATAAAAAAAGATAGCGATGTATTTATTGATAATCTCAGAAAAAGCTCTACTCCAAATGATTGGATATTAGCCAGAACAAGAAATGAACAGACATTTAAGAAAATCGCAGAAATGGTTGCTAAATACAGTCAGTATCTTGAAGATGAGGCAAAAAAGCTGTCTGTAAAAGTTATTTGTGTTGATGTTGATTTTGAAGATCAATTAAAAGCAGCCGAAAGATATTTTGCCGATCATATTTTATAACAGCGCCTTAGAAGATCACGATTTAAAAGACGATGTTCAATTGGTTATTTGATATTATATAGTTTAACCTGTGTTACGATATATTTATGACATCGAGATACATCGAACAAGAAATTAAATTGAAGTTAAACGATCCAGATGGTCTTATTAATATGCTCGTCATTCTAGGCGCTAAAAGTAAAGGTGTGGATTTTCAAAAAACTATACGCTTTGATACAAAAACAAATGAATTAGAAAAATACGGAACTTTTATTAGAGTTAGAAGTGGACACGGAACAACGATTACAATGAAAAGAAAACTGAAATCAGAAAATTCTGATGTTTTTCAAAGAGAAGAAATCGAGACGAGTATTGGTGATATTGAGAAAATGAGACAAATTATCAAAAATCTGGGATTTTCAAAAGAGTACATTATGGAAAAATATCGGTCTAATTGGAGCTATAAAGGAGCAGAAATATCTATTGATGAATTACCATTTGGATTTTTTGTTGAAATAGAAGCAAGCCCTGCAATAATTAAAAAAGTATCTAATGAATTAAAACTAAATTTAGACGATAAAATCACTACTACATACTGGCATTTGTTAGCTGAACACAATAAGCTAATAGGCGCCAAAGAAGAAAACATTATATTTACAAAAGACCATATTTCAAAACTATACAAATAGCACCCCTTTTTTTATTATGTATAGCTATAAACTCTAATTTTGTTATTATTGAGTTATGAGCATAAAATACGATATACCTATTCAGGTTCAAACTAAATCATCAAACTGTGTCCAGACGTCGACCTCTCAATTTATTAGTTTTTACGGTTTGAATATAAAACCTGATGATATTGAAAAAGATATCCCTGTACGTTTTGATAAAGATGGAAAACCCATGGGCACATTATTGCCTGATATTGGTACTTGGTTAATTAAAAATCATGGCTTTAGGGCAATAATGCATGTTTTTGATGCTCAGATTATTGATAGAACTTGGGCAAAATTGAATCATGAGGAATTGCTGGTAATGCTGGAAAAAGTTAAAATCACAGGCATTAGCACTGCTAGAACTTGGTATGCCCCATATTTAATCGATGCATATGTAGATTTTTTAAGAGCTGGCGGGTTAATGAATATTACAAAATGTACAAATGACTTACTGAAGTCCTTATTAGATAAGGGCACTGTGATGGCGATAGTCAATTTTAATTATATTTATGATTGGCCAAGAGAAGTTTACAATAAAGACACCGAGCATTATGAAACAGACACGATAAATGGAAAAGTTACAGAACATGCCATTGTCTTAACTGGATACGATGATGGAGTTTACTACTATAATGATCCTGCTGAAGTTGTAAGCGGGCAGAAAACAGTCAATGATGATGTGTTGATTGGGGCTATATGTACTGCTCAAATTAATTCTGATAATTATTTATTGACAATCGAAAAATAAATTTATAGATGATGGTCATCGTCATTTAGTGATATTATATAACAATGAAAAGAGTAGTCTTACTACATGGGAATGGTAATAGTACAGGATCAGGTAATTGGTTGCCTTATATCAAAGCCGGTCTGGCAGATTTAGACATAGAATGCGTCTCACCGGATTTACCAGATGCGAAACAAGCACGTTTGAAATATTGGTTTCCATATTTTAGTGAAGTTCTAAAATTATGTACAGATGATATTATCGTAGGTCATTCTTCTGGGGCTTTATCTATTATGAAATATGCTGAAGATAATAAAATAGGAGCTAGTGTTCTGGTCGCTACATATTTTACGGATTTAGGGTACGAAAGTGAGCGAGCGAGTGGGTACTTTGATACTTCATGGCAATGGGATAAAATTAAAGCAAATCAAAATTGGTCGGCAATTTTTTCATCTGCTGATGATCCATATATTCCAATTAGTGAGCCACGATTTATCCGCGATCAATTGGGTAGTGAATACTATGAGTTTACAGATAGAGGTCATTTTGGTGGCGATGCAAATCCAGTATTCCAATTTCCTGAACTTTTGGAGTTTATTAGAAATAAAATTTTACAATCATAATACTTTTAGTATTATTTTGTGCCAATTATTTTTAAGCCGTTTGTTTTAATTTCGCCCTTATAAAGAAAATGAGGTATACCTTGGTATAGAAATAACGGCTCTTCGGTTTTAGCGACTTCTTGATAATAATCCAAAGTTAATTGTGGTATTATATCAACTTTGTTCCAATCTGCGCCGATTGCTTTTTCAAATCGAATATCACCGAATTTTTCACTGTTTCTATAAAAAATTACAGCATCATTGATATCCAGATCTCTTTCGATGTTGATTTCAAAATATCTAGACTTAGGTATTTTCTTAACCCCAGCCTTTCTTAATGCATCTATAATTCTTTGCGGATGAACAGGGCAACAGTGTATGACATCGTTCCATAGGCAATCAATATAGGGAATTTCTCTTTTTAACAGATGTTCTCTGCCATCATATCCAGATTTATACAGATTATAGATTTTTTCGTCTACATCTGACAATCTATTCATGGGATATAAGACATCTCCAATCATATTTTCTGGCACTCGATGATAAACATAACGCATGTTAAGATAATATCATGAATGAAAAACATCTTTCGGCACATATTGGGCAATATGCACTGATTAAAAATGACGAAAATAAAATATTAATTCTTGAAAGAGCAAGATCAAAAACTTGGTGTCTGCCTGGTGGCAGGTTAAACGAAGATGATGACTGGGATAGTGCTCTATTGCGTGAAATCAAAGAAGAGCTTGGTATTGAATGTTATGATCCAAAACCACAAGCTGTAAATGTACTAAAAGATGCATATCAAACAAAGTACAGTGTTTATTTTAGTGTAATTTGTTCTGACATATCAAAATTAAAAATAAGTAGTGAACATAGTGACTTAGGTTGGTTCGGATATGAAGAGGTTAAAGACATGAATATTGAAGATGACAAGATTAAAACGGTTATTTTAGATTATCTAAAATGAAATAAACTTGTATTATACGTTTATGTATCTTGTGAGAAGATAAGTGCAGATTCGGGTGGTAAAACGAATACAGCTCCACCTGATTCGGTAGTGACATTTTCTGGTACATCGATATTTTTGAAATCTTGGCTATAGCCATTCCAATTACTATTAAATCGTACATTCCATGTTCCGATACGAGGTAAGTCCATTACGTACCGTTCGTGTAATTTATCTCCAAAGTTTATAATTATAATAACGTCATCTTTGGCTCCACCGTTTTGCCAACGATGGTATGCTAATACCTTATTGTATTCATCCATATGTATTAGATTGACCGATTCTCCCATTAAGCCAGCACTATTGCCATGTATATTTTTGCGAAGAGATATTAAGTGATTGTAGGCAAGTGTTATATTTTTGTAGCGAACGGAGTTTTCCCAACTAAGACCCTGCCAATCATTAAAGCTACCACCTTCCATAAATTCTTGACCTTGGAACAGCATTGGAATGCCTGGGTATGTCATCAGAATTGCTGCAGCAATAAGTGATTGTTTACGAGCAAAAGTCCCATTAGATTTTCCGGGCGCAATTACCTCGTTTAATCTAGCCGAGCCATTAGCTGAACTGTCATGTGAATCGGAATAAATGATGCGTTGAAATGAGTTGTTATTGAATCGTTGGTTTAAGGATGCACAAATACCAGTTAAGTTTATATTATCAGGATTATTAGTATATAGAGCATCCCTAAGGACTTGCGGAAAACCAACAGCCCATTGGGAAGAAAATCCCGCACCACCTTCATTTTGTGGTTTGGTTATATATTCATTGCCGCCAATATCTTCTGCAATGGTTATTGCTGATGGATTTATTTTTTTTGCAAGGCTATTGATTTGTTGTAATAGTGCCCAACCATCTGGTAGGTCAGTAGATGGGTCGTCGTTATGGCCATTTACGTTGCGAATGAAGATTGTTGAATCAACCCTAAGACCGTCGACATGACAGTCTTGCATCCACATTCGCACATTATCAAGAATGTATTGTCTTACTTCGGACCTGCCAAAATCTGGCCGGGTGTTTCCCCATGGTGTTTCAGCTCGCCAGTCGTTATAAAAGTATATGCCACCTTTGCCATCTTGGCTCCAGCCGTCAAATTGCCATAGGTCCAGGCTTTCATCAGGTCCAAAGTGGTTATACACGACATCCAATACTACACCAATACCTTTTTTGTGAGCGGCTCTGACTAACTCCATCAATCCATGTCTTCCGCCATATAAACTTTCAACCGCGAATATATAATCGATCGCGTAACCCCAGCCCCGGTCCATAGACATACTACTTATTGGCATTAGTTCTATCATATTTATTCCAAGATCTGATAGGTAGTCTAATTTATCGATTACATCTTGGAATGTTCCATTATCAGCTGGATCGGGTCGGTAAAAGGTACCAACGTGAAGTTCATAGATAATTTGTTGATTGAATGGAATAGGATTAAAACTGTCATCTTCCCAATCAAAGGTAGTACTGGCAATAACAGAGCAACCAGCCGAAGTAGTAAAGTGTAGCGCCCTCGGATCATTTCTGTAATAAGTGTTTTTGCCATTTTTGATGATATATTTATATTCTTGTCCAGCTTTGGCATCATTAATTTCGCCGAACCAATAGCCGTCATTTTCACTAACTAGTGGTGTTTCAGACCAGTTATTGAAAGATCCAGTAACAGATACGCTATTAGCGAATGGAGCCCATACTCTAAATGAGACATTCGATTTGCGGACAATTGCTCCGACATTCTTCTTTCCATGTTTTTCCATATTTCATAATATATTATGCTTGTGCTTGTTAATAATCGCAAGTTAGCTGTATATTTTTGTTATAATTATCCATAATGAAACAACAAATAATTCAATTACTTGATAATTTGCAAGTTAAATACCGCTGGTTAAACCATCCAGCTGTATATACGGTTGCTGATCTAAATAATTTACCTGACAATATTAAACCTATAAAAAACTTATTAGTTCAAGAAGAGGGTGGCGGACAAAAGTTTTTGATGGTCATGGCTGGTGATAAAAGGCTAGACCAAAAGGTGATTAAACAATATTTGAAGAATAAGAGATTACGGTTCGCTAGTGACGATTCACTAATGGAAACACTTGGTGCTACATCTGGTTCGGTATCAATATTCAGTTTTCTCAATGAAGGTTCGAAAGATGTCAGAGTTATTGTTGACCAAGAGATTTTAAAAGACGATGAGGTAGGTTTTCATCCTAATGAAAATACTGCCACGGTTTTTTTCGCTTCAAAAAATTTAGAATCAATTTTGCAAAAAATGGGTTGTGACTATACCATTATTAAATTATATTGATATCACAAAATATATTTTTGGTATGATAGGTGCATGACGAGATTTTTAATTTTACACGGAACCGATGGATCACCAGAAATAAATTGGTTTATGTGGCTTAAAGGGGTTTTGATCGGCAAAGGTTATGAAGTGTGGCTACCACAGTTACCAAACTCAGATAAACCAAATGCTAAAATATATAATGATTTTATATTATCAAATTCAAAATTTATTTTTGATGAAAACACAATTTTAATAGGGCATTCGTCAGGTGCAGTAGAAATATTAAGTTTATTGCAGAATCTACCTGAATCTTCAAAAGTTACGGCATCAATTTTAGTGAGTGCATTTAAGGATAGTCTAGGATGGAATTCACTAAATGGACTATTTAAAGAGCCTTTTAATTTTGAATTAATAAAAAAACACTGCGATAATTTCATTTTTATTCATTCTGATAATGATCCATATTGTCCGATTGAACACGCTGAATACTTAGCAAAGCAAACAGATGGGAAATTGATAAAATTTGAAGGACAGGGTCATTTCAATACTGAACTTGGTCCTGGATATAAACAATTTCCGCAACTACTAGAGATTATTGACGGCATCGTTACATTTTAAAGTAGCTTATTTTGTTATACTAGTTTACATGTTGAATTACGTAAAACGTTTATTAAATATTTTTAGTCGAGTTCATACGTTGTTTGTATCATTCGATTCTGGTGGGAGAAACAAAAAAACAATGGTATTGTTGCATGGAATTGCGGCTACTTCTAAAACTTGGGATTTATTAATTAAGGATATTGATAAGAATAATTTTCGTGTTGTTGCTTTGGACTTGTTGGGGTTTGGACAGTCACCCAAACCTGTTAACTGTGATTATAATGTCGATGATCATTGTGATAGTATCCATAAAACGTTAAAGAAACTTAAAATTCGTAAGCCATATCAAATCATCGGACATTCAATGGGAGCAATAATCGCAGCTCATTATTGTTGCCGATATAATCAAGATGTAAAAAAAGTATTTTTATTAAGCTTGCCGTTATACCTTGATAAAAATGAACTTGGATTTGGTTTTTTACGTACGCGAACTGACTTATTTTTAGATGCTTATAGATTTTTACTAGACAAAAAAAGTTTTACAATTAAAAACTCACAATTCATTCGTAATCTGTTTAGAATTAGTGATGGTATTGATGTTAATGAAGAAAATTGGGAAGGTTTTAGGTTTTCATTGAAAAATACTGTTATCGAGCAAAACGCATACGAAGATATAAAAAATATTCATATTCCTACTTACATTATGTACGGTACATTAGACCAATTTTTAATTCAAGAAAGTATAAATAGATTATCGGTATTTGATAATATCCTGATAACCAAGTTGAAAGGTGTTGACCATTCGATTGGTAAAAAGTTTGCCAGAGCAGTTGCTGAAAAAATATCCGAGTAAATGTAAGACTTTTTTGATATTATATTGGCATGACTTATGAAATAACAGAAAAAGAATTAGACTATCGAGTTAATAAAATCGAGAAACGCAATAAACGTGTAGAATTAGATAAAAGATGGGAAAAAAGTTGGACTAGAAAATTAACTATTACAGGTTTGACTTATACGGTAATATTAATTTATTTATTTGTAGTTAAGAATTCAAATCCATGGATAAACGCAATCGTACCATCACTGGGTTTTCTGTTATCGCATTTAGCACTTGGTTGGGTGCGCAGTCTTTGGATGATTTATGTTTTTGATCCAACAAAAAACTAGCTACGATATTTAATAAAAGTTATTTTTTAATCAATTCTTCAGGAAGGCCTTTTGAGAATAGTAATCCCATTAGTGCCAAAAACAGTAGAGTTAACATTGCTTTTTTAAGTGATGCCATCTGTGCATTCATATAATAATCTGTGACTTCATTTGCCTCATCTTTTGACAGACCTTTTTTTATTGAATAATTATAAATTTCATTCTTGTTCACAACTGATATGCCAGCTTTTGAATTATCAGATATGTAAGTTTTCACTTGGTCTGGCAATACACTCGAACTGTCAGTTGCGCTTGTAATAAATCCTGTAGTTAGTGATGCAATAAGAACTGACCCTATAACTGCTGTTCCGAATGATGATCCTAGGTTCTGGAATGTACCTTGTAGACCACCTGCCTCTGACGTTTGCGTTTCTTCAACTGATGACAGAATAACATTTCCAATTTGTGAAGCCATCAATCCCATGCCACCACCAACCAAGAACATTCCAATTTGGAACATAATATCTTTGATCTCTGGTCCCATTGAAAACAATAATGCACATATACCAGCAATAATTAAATATTTACCCATTACTATAATTCTTTTTGGTGAATATTTTCCTACGAGACGAGCCCCAAGTAGTGAAAAAACAACTAATGCAAAAGAGAGAGGTAGTATTTTTAATCCTGTAGATAATGCATCAAGTCCTAGTGACATCTGAAGATAAACAGGCAAGACAAAGAATAATCCTCCTGTTATTAAGTACTGGATTGTTATATTTGCCAGACCTGTCCTAAGTGCCGGAACTTTCAACATAGAAACATCTAAAAGCGGTGATTTGCCGTCTTTTTTGAGCTTGATTTGTCTGTCGAAGAAAAACCATAAAATTCCAATACCAATTGCAATCATAAATGGCACAACCGAATAACCAAAAGGTGTAAATTCATGCCCGTTTATCATTGGCGCCGACATTGGATCAATCCAACCCCATGTTTTTGATTGTAAGATTGCGAAAACAATGAAAAATATACCGGTTGCAGAAAGCATCACACTAATCTTGTCTAAAGTAGGCTTTTTTATTATTTTTATATCTTTTATTTTACTTGCAAAGAAGAATAAAATAATTAGGACAATAATTGTTTCAAAGGCAAAAACATATCTCCAAGAAAGGTATGTTGTGACTGCACCACCGATAAGTGGACCTGCAGCAGCGGCAGCGCCTGAAACTGCCCCTAGAATACTATATGCAACAACTCTGTCTTTCCCTTCGTAATTAGCAGCTACAAGTGCTACAACGGCCGGTATCACCAAAACAGCGCCAAGTCCTTCGATAAATGACCAACCAAAAATCAGCATAGGTAAACTGACAGATAATGAAGTGATTAATGCCCCAATTCCATAAATCAGAAGTCCATATTTGAAGGTTTTTAACCTACCCAATATGTCACCTATCTTACCGCCAGTTAGCATCATTGCGGCCATTACTAATGTGAAAAAGGTGATTGCAACTTGCAGGCCGGCGACAGTAGTATTTAGGTCGGCTACTATTTCAGATATTGATACGTTCATTACAGTACTATCGAGCACCATAATAAACTGGGCAAGCGACAGAACTATTACAACTAACCACTTCTTCATATAATCAGTATAACTATAAAGTTGAATATACCAAATTCAGTTGTAAAAATTATCCATAGTGTTTTTTACTTTTCATATACCTTTTACTACTGAAAAGATGGTATTATTAGTTGCAGGCAATTTTAAAAAATACTATTTTTTAAAATTAAAAAGCTGTAATTAATATGACTATGAATAAAAAATTAAATGCTAACGGTCTTCAGTTAAGCAATCAGCTGGCTGCGGTTAAACTGTCAAGTTCTAACGAATCAAAAGGCAGGCTGATTAACGTTGCCGGTGTGGGAGGTGTGGTATCGGTTGCTTATGAACAACTTCGTAACGCTGCTGAATATGCTCAGGAACATCTATTAATTCAGAATGCGATTCGTCGTTTTTTTGTTCGAAGCTTGTCTTTTCATAATCATACAACCGTCAGAAAAACCATTTCCGAAGATCTTATCATTGAATTAACTCAATCTGGATATATTAAAAACAATTCTCAATCAAGCGAAGTCATAACTAAACTTAAACATGTCATTCACAAACATTACAATAATTACTGGCGCTTAAAGGCTGCTGGTATTGATGACCATAAAGTCCATGACTGGACGCTTGACCTACTTTCTATCGAAAGTGAAACAATATTAGTCGAAGACACTATACAGACAATTTATTTGCAATTTGCTTACCATCACTATAGTGCGATTATTCAAAAAAAATTATTTGTATCGAATGATTCCGAAGATTCAGGTTACGATGTAAGTTTATACATTTCGGTTCATCGGGCGTTACTGAAGTCCGACTTAGCGGCAGTACGATATGACATGCAGAAACTTTATGACGTTTCAGATTCAAATATCAATGAATACGCAAAATTTCATGAAAATATCGATGAAGTTTTTGCATCAGATCAGACAAATAAAATTACTCTTTATATAAACAAATACGGTGCGCCACTTCGCATTCTTCGAAGTATGATTACTGATAATGACAAAGCTAGTGAAATATTAGTCGACAGTGAAGTTTTCGACAAAACATATGCGTCTCAAATTAAACAAGAGTACCGAAGGGCTGAGTCTAAATTAAATAGAGGTTTAGTCAAAAGTATTGCGTTCTTGTTAATAACGAAGGCATTAATTGGTGTTGCCATAGAAGTGCCGTATGATTTGATCACAACACGGGAAATTGCATGGTTGCCATTAATCGTTAATTTGCTAACGCCTATTATTTACATGGCTCTTATTCGATTTGGTTTCAATATGCCGGGTACGGCAAATGCCAAGGCTATACGACGTTATGCTGATGATATGTTGTATGGTGACCAAAGCCAGGTTAGTCTTTATCCAACAGCTAGGAAAAAGAGTTATCCAATAGGTTTTTCAATCGCTTATGCCCTAATGTTTTTGATTGTATTTTCAATGGTTACATACCTTTTGTTTATAATTGGTTTCAGTATCGTTCAAGGGGTAATGTTCTTTGTATTCTTGGCTGCTGCAAGCTTTTTAGGTTTCCGATTATCCAGAATTGTTCGAGAGTTAGAATTGATAACTGTTAAGCCAGGCGCGATTACGACAATTCGTGATTTTTTGTTTACACCTTTTACATTCCTTGGAAAGTGGTTGTCAGAAAAATATCAAAAAGTGAACGTAGTTGCATTGATATTAGATACTTTTATTGAATTACCACTTAAAACAGTTCTTCGTTTACTTCGACAGTGGACCGGTTTTTTGGATGACAAAAAGGATGAAATCTAGTCGATTATTAGTACGCCAATTAATGCATCAACTTTATGTTTTGGGTCTTTGAAAGTGTAGCCATCACGGGCTTTAACGTGATAATAACTATGCAGGTATTCGATATTGTTTAGTGAATTCGCATCATATATCATCCAAATATCTAACTTTAATTGAGGTCTTTCAAGACATTTTGGTTTCCATTTATGAAAGCCCTCTAATATCTTGATAGAAATCGAATCTTTTATTTTACATGCCATTCCGAATAGATCTATGTGTATATTATTAACTTTTACTTCGTTTGTACTTTTTGATTCATATCTGTCGGAACCGGTGTTTATTATTAACTCGATAATTTTATCTTTTGGTAGGTCGTGTTTTTCTGATTGGATAGCACGCAATACTACGTCTTTGCCGCTGAAATTATCGACTAAAACATCATCAATAAATTTGCTTACTTTTTCTAAGTTCAGATTATCAAATTTATAATCTGAACAACTTATTCGTATTATTTTAGTGCTCATATAGATTTTCTGTCCATTTTTTGAGCTTTTTTGTCTATATCCATTTCCAATTATCAATTTCAGGCATATCAATACCGTTTTTCTTGATGTATTCGGTGTTTTCAATTATCAGATTTTGATATTTAATAATGATATTTTGTGCTGCTTCTTTTGGTATGCGATTAGCTGCTGCTAGTTTTTCAAAAACCGCTATTACCATATGATAACGGCTGGTTTTGTTTCTTACATGCATATCGAATGGGGTAGTTGTACTACCTTCTTCTATATAACCCCGAACGTCAAAACGAACTGGGTTAACTGTGTAGTTAAACAATATAGATTTAAGTGTTTCAGGATAACCATGGAAATTACATATAACTGGTTTATCAGGTGTAAATTGTAAATTAAATTCTTGTTCAGAAATATAATCGCCACATCTTCCCAACCCATGGCTTGATCCACTACTTGTCAGTGAATTAATATTTACACAACGCAACCTAACGTCTGGCCATTCTTTTTTAGACAGGCTGATTGCTGCCAATACTTCCTTAGTGGGGTAATCACCAATACCAGCAAGCACAACATCAGGATTTACGTCACTTGCAAAATCCCATGTCATGATGCTGTCTTTTAGCTGTTTTCGGGCTAGGTCAGTAGTTAACCAGCGCGGTTCCTGGGTTTTTCCAGCGACCATAACATTGATTTTTTTAACTGAGCTTAACATATGTTCTAGTACTACTAGTGTAGTGTTACCATCAGCAGGGAAAAATACATCAACAAAATCACCTTGACGGCGCAAAACATCATCAATAAAACCTGGATTTTGATGACTAAATCCATTATGGTCTTGACGCCAACCAGAGCTAGTTAGGATATAGTTAAGTGATGGAAAATCACCACGCCACTCGAAATCACTTGTTCGTTTGATGAATTTTGCGTATTGGTCCATCATGCTGGCAATAACCTGTACAAAAGCTTCGTAACTTGCAAACACTGAATGACGACCAGTTAATATGTAACCTTGTGCCAGACCTTGTAGGTTGTGTTCGCTCAACATTTCCATTACACGGCCACTAGGTTTCATATCTTTGTCCCACGATTCGTATGGCCATACCCAAGCACGCGATGCTTGTTCAAAAATACCGTTCAGTTTATTTGAATAGGTTTCGTCAGGTGACATAAATCTGAAATTTCGAGTGTCTTCATTTAGTTTGAAGACCTCGTTTAGATACAGTCCTGACCTAATCATGCTACTTGATCCTATTGTTCCGGGAATGGTTGCTTCCTCGGCGAATTGTTCAGCTGATGGCAGTACAAGTGGTTTGTATACTGGTTCACCACCATGGGCGTGTGGGCTCATGCCCATCCTCTGGTTTTTTTCAGGGACAATATTTTTTACAAAATCACCAAAACCATTTTTCCGGTCAAATAATTCATTAAATTTATATGAACGGAGCCAATCTTCTAGAAGCTTAAGTTGTTTTGGATCAGTTTTAGCCTCCATCAAAACTACTTGGTGTGATAGGCAATTTCCTTCGATTTTCTGTCCGTTCAGCTCTTTTACGCCGCCCCAACCCTTTAATGTTCTCATAATTATCATAGGCATCCGAGGTGAAGTAATCGTTTCAGTATTATTTTTAATACTCCAAATTAATTCATGAGCCCAATCAAGAGTTTGTTCCATTTGTTCATCTAGGTTGTCACCGCTAACTATACGTGGTTCATAGCCATATCCCCAAAATAGTGATTTTAATTCATCATCACTCATACGACCGAATATAGTTGGTGCAGAAATTTTATAACCATTTAAGTGTAGAATTGGCAAAACTGTGCCATTTGTTTTTGGATCAATAAGTTTGTTAATATGCCAAGCCCCAGCAGCTGGACCAGTTTCGGCTTCGCCGTCTCCGACAAGACAGGCAACTATCAAGTTAGGATTATCAAGAACAGCTCCGTATGAATTAGATAGTGAATATCCAAGTTCGCCACCCTCTAAAATAACTCCAGGCGTACCGGGGTTGCTATGACTTGGGAAGCCATAGGGCCAACTAAAATTTCGACAAATATATCCAATTCCATCATATGTGTGGGTTGCTTTTGGATAAAATTCACCGAGCGATCCTTCAAGGAATAAATTTGCTTGTAGAGCTGGAAAAGCATGTCCAGGTCCCAATACGAACATCATTTCTTGGCCGTATTTTTTAACAAGTTTATTAAGGTGAGAATATATTAGATTTACACCAGGACCTGAGCCCCAATGGCCCAAAAGTCTAGGTTTAATGTCATCTGCTGTTAGTGGTCTTTCTAGTAAGAAGTTATCTTGTAAAAAAATTTGTGCAGCTGTCAAATAATCTGTGGCTCGTCGAAATTGTTCGAAGTCTTTTGTGTTTTCGTTCATACTTATGCTTATTATATAGTAGTTAATCTATTAAACACAATAGAATTTACTATCGCTTTCTCGGATTTTTCTAATATATTTATTAAAAGCTATTGCTTGTTGGTGGTGTGTTTTCAGTTTGGTTTTCGACTTCTGGGCTAGGAGTAACCACTGTTGGCTGTTCAGCGCTATAATCAGTCACTGGTTCTACAGGATTTACAGTTTGCTCGGTTGGTGCAGATTCGATAGGTGGAGCATAAGCAGGCTGTACATTAGCATTTACTGTCTGAGATTGCATGCCGCCATTCCATTGTGATTTATCAAATGCCAAAATTATATACCATACGATAGGAAGGAATATTGCAAGAGCGATGAACCAATCTTCTTTGCCGAATTTTCGTCCAATATGGTACATTGCGATATACATATATACTAAACTGACAATTTGTACAATCGGAACAAAATTTAGAAGTACCAGCCAACCTTTTTGGTCACCTAATTCAAACAATGTCCACATATTATATATTGGAACCCATGCGATCCATCCTTCAACACCGGCTTTTTTAAAAATGCGGCTTAATAGGAATGAGCTTATCGCATATGCTATTAATATGCTTATTAACATGAATACCATCATGCCACCAGCAAACAAGGCAAAACCTCCTGCTACGTCTCCGCTACTGACTGATGAATTATATGTAGATTCGTACATACGTTGATTTCCTTTTCAATTTATATTAATGTAAAAATAACTAATTTAATTGTAACATAATGCTATTGTTTATCTATGAAATTTTACGACTTGATTATTATTTGTTAAGCTATAGGTAATGAAAATATTAGATGGACTAGAGTTAGCTGGATACATTAAAGAACGTCAACTGAAACAGGTAAGAGCACTTCGCTTATCTTGGAAGACTATTCCACGTTTAGCGATTGTTCGTACAGGTGATAATCACGTAATTGACCTATATGTAAGACTCAAAAAATCATATGGAGATGATATTACGGTTGAAGTTGATATATATAACCCATCAGATGCTGATTTGATTAAACAGATTAATAAGCTAAACGAAGACGTTGATACTCATGGGATTATTATTCAACTTCCACTATTAAATCCTGATTTAACCGAGGATGCATTAAATGCAGTATCACCTGAAAAAGATGTCGATGGTTTAGGTAAAAAATCACAATTTATTCCAGCAACTGCGATGGCGATAAATTGGCTTTTAAGTGGGTATAACGTCGAACTTTCTAATAAGAAAATTGCAATTGTAGGCAATGGAAGGCTAGTGGGCTCACCGTTATTTAAACTTTGGAAAAGTTCAGACCTAGATGTTTCAGTTTATGACGATCAAACAACTGATTTATCCACGGCGCTTGAGGGAGCAGAGATAATAGTAACTGCAACTGGCGTTCCGGGTCTAATAAAAGGAAATATGATTCGTCAAGGTGCTGTAGTCGTTGATGCAGGTACAGCGTCAGAACATGGCAAGGTAGTGGGTGATCTAGCAGAAGATGTACGTCAAAGACAAGACCTAATTATTACACCAATTAAAGGCGGAGTCGGCCCTTTAACAGTCTCGGCGTTATTTGATAACGTTATCGCAGCTGCACGAATAGTTGCAGACCGAAAAGGTCAGCAGGATATTTAGATAATATTCGCTATATCTTTAATATCTATGTATTCAACCAAAAAATTCAACTCATTAGGAAGTTCGGATGAAATGAATTCATTCAATATATAAACTTTCTTTTTGTTAAAATACTGCGTGCAAGCAATTTCTTTTAATGCTCCCCATGCGTATCCGATGCATATAAAAATATCACATTGTCGATTGAATTCGTTAGCTTGTCTATCCCAATCTTTACAGTCAATCACAGTTCCAATTTCCGTGTTTAGGTAATCTTTATAATCAACTTCTTCAGTGGGTATAACAAGGAATATATTTTTTCCGCCATATTCTATATATTTATCACCAAAATACTCTAATAAAGAATTTCTGTCAGGCGTAAGAACGATGCTATTTTTACTATCAGCAATTGTCTTTGCGACTTTATTAAGTAGAATTTTTCTTTTGTTGACGCTTTTTTCGTCAATCTTGTTTGGTCCGATTATTCCTATTTTCATAAATTTTTTCTAGATCTATTGATCGTGTAATTCAGGAGTAGTATTTTCATTGCTATTTGCAGACTCTGGTTTTTTTGAATCGACGTTTGTGATTTCATCGGGTTTAATTACGTCTACAGTTTTGTCAGTTACTGATATTTGTCTCTTTTTCCAAAAATAGTAAACCATTACACCGGCAGTAGCAATTACAATTACGCCAATCAATAGGTAACTCCAGATGGATATTGTTTTTGTTTGTTCTTTTTCTTTTTTTACTTCATTGTCAATTTTACTTGGGGCAAATTCTGTAGCACTCGTACTATTACCAAGAACCTGAACAAGTGAACTGTCGGTTGAATAGTCATCTCTTTCAAAAAGAGTTATAAAATAATTATCACTGGTGAAATCAAGATTCGAAAAGTCAGCTTCATTTGTTTTCGTTATTTCATCATCCAACGTAATTTTTGATGTTTCTTTATTTAGTGGTTCTGCAAAGTAGTAGTCTGTATCATCAACAGGTAATGCAACTGGCTCGTTTGTGATTAAAAATAAAGTTAGTGATTTGTCTTTTAGGTCGTTTCGGTTATCATTAATCACCATTAGTGGATAGAAGTACTTCGAAGTATTAAAAGTGAATAACAAAGGGTTGATTTCACTATCAACGGAATCTTTTTTTAGTTTTATGACATTTAAAATGAATCCGTTATCAATATATACACTGACTGGCCCTTCAGCTTCGGGTTCTAGATTAAATCCATTTTCAGTCGTCCAGCTGGCTAGGTCAGTATATGAATTTGTTTTAAGTGTGGCAATTTCAAAACTACCAACGACTTGTCTTTCCAAAACTTCTACGCCCTGCGTATCACCACTCATTCCTACAGTTGTCTTACTATTTGATACAGGAGGTGAAACTATGTGCATTAAGTCACTAAATATTATTTTTTTGACCTGTCCAATCTCTGATTTTACTGGTGTGGGAACGATTAAAGCTGAATTATCGCTAGTTCCACTTAGTTGGAAATCGATTACCATCTGTTCTTTTTGTGTAGTGTTATCAAATATAACAATACCTCGTTCGCCCTTCATAGCTATGTCTTGATTTTTCTTTGCTATCAACATGCCACAGGCGCAAGCTTGAGTAGGTATGGATATAAATAAACCTGAGAATAAAATAGCCACATATATAAATAAGACAAATTTTATTTTTAATGATTTGATCATAAATCTCCTTTTTGTTATTTAGCCAGAATAAACTATTTTATATTCAAAGCTTCTTTTACTCGAGTCACAACTTGGCTAGGTGTCAAGTTAGCCTTGACGATATAACTATGAATACCTAATTCACGAATTCTTTTTGGCGATTCTTCCTCACCCATATTTGTTAGGATTATGACTGGTATGTTTTTACCCCAATCATTTTTGCGAATAATTTCTAATGCTTCGGCGCCGTTCATCTCTGGCATTTGTAGATCTAGTAAGATGATATCAGGTAAGAATTTTTCAACTAATGCTACGCCACGTTCACCATTATTTGCCATTTGTACATCAAATCCATCAGCCTCAAATTTTGTTCGATACATTTGGCTAATAACTGGGTCATCTTCGATAATAGCTATTTTTGTCATACTTTGATGTTATAATAAACTAAGAATAATTACCATAGAGGCCACGTTGCCTTCTCTATAATATAACGAGGACGAAATGTTAAAAACAAACACAGTGAAAGAAAACTTGAGTGATATTAATCAGTTAGTACAGCCTGTTATTAGGGAACTTTTAGTTGATGGTGTTGAGGTAAAAAATGCCGATGTTGTTTTTTATCAATGCAACGTCGGGGGAAAAAGAGTCAGACCTGCATTGGTTGTAATTAGCGGTCAGATTTTTGGCGGTAAAATTGATGAACTATTATATCCAGCTGCATCTGTCGAGATTTTACATAACGCTACATTAATAATTGATGATATTATTGATCACTCCGAATTTAGACGGGACCAACCAACTGTATGGAATAAGTACGGACAATCAATTGCCGAGTGTGTGTCATTCGGTTATCTAGCCTCAGTATTCGCTGGTTTAAGTCATGTAAATAATAGTTCAAGGCTGATAGATCTCTATAGTAAAACTCTTAAAATCATTATTGACGGTGAAATTAAAGATATTCTATTTGAACGTTCTGGGCGTGATGATGAAAAATATGTTGTAGAGAATAGGTATAAAACTATTACGACGGATGATTATTTTGAAATGATTAGTCAAAAGACTGCAGTATTACTAAAAACATGTTGCCAAGCTGGTGCTATATCATCTGATGCTAGTGAAGAACAAATTGAATTGATAGGAGATTTTGGTTTCAATTTAGGTATGGCCTTCCAAATTCGTGACGATATTTTAGATATATTTGGTGAAGAGAAGGAATTTGGCAAAAAAATTGGCAAAGACATAATTGAAAAAAAGATGGGGAACTTTGTTATTTTGTCTGCAATGGACGAACTAGATCCATCAGAACAAGATATAATTTGTGATTTATTATCGAGCTCAAAAGAAATTACAGAAGATGATGTTAGTACTATAACGTCACTTGTAAAGAAAACTAATGCCAGAAATAATGCGGAAGCTACTGCTGGCCAGTTTATAAAAAATGCCCTATTGGCGTTAGAAAAACTTCCTCAAAACGAATATAACGAAAAACTTTGTGAAATTGCCAACTATATCATCGATAGGAACAAATAAATGAAAGAAGTAGTTTTAGTTGATGAAAATGATAAACAAGTTGGACTTATTGATAGCGTTGAGGCACATCTAGGTGACGGTGTTCTTCATCGAGCTTTTACAGCATTAGTTTTTAACAATAAAGGCGAAACATTAATCTGTCAACGAAGTGCTGAAAAAATGTTATGGCCTTTATTCTGGGATAATACTTGCGCCAGTCATCCCATCGAAAATGAAGGTTATGTTGATGCTGGTGAACGTAGGTTGGTAGAAGAGTTAGGTTTTAGCTGCAAACTAAGTGTAGTCGAGAAATTTAGATACCAAGAAAAATACAAAAATGTAGGTTCTGAAAATGAATTGTGTACTATCTTGACCGGTGAATATAGTGGGGAAGTGCATCCAGTCCAAAACGAAGTTGCAGATTATAAATGGATTAGTATAAAGAATTTGAAAACTGATATAGCTAAAAATCCCGATATTTATACTGTATGGTTTAAAATTGCGTTAGATAGATTGATTGAATTAGGCAGAATAAAACTGGAGGATTAAAAAATGATTATTAAACATAAAACCTTGGAATATAAAACAAAAGGTGGATACGAATTCGAAGATATAACTGACGAGGTTATTAAATTTGTAAAACAATCCAAAATAACAGCAGGTTTTGTAAATATTCAAACGCTCCATACAACAAATGCAATTGTTGTAAATGAAAATGAGCCGCTTTTAATAGAAGATATGAAGAATAATTTTCGTGAACTTGCTAAAAAAGACATCTATTACGGTCATAATGATTTTGATATTCGTACTCAAAATATGTGTGGTTTAGATGAGTGTAAAAACGGCCACTCACACTGTTTAGCGGTGTATTTACCGACGAGTGTAACGTTAAATATTATTGACAGTAAGGTCTCTATAGGGCAGTGGCAAAGAGTTTTCTTTATCGAATTAGATCATTCCAGAAATCGAAAAATTCAAATTCAAGTGATGGGTGAGTAAATAAGGAAAATTAAATATGATTGATGCAATAGTTGGGTATTTGCAGGATTTTGCAATCAAATCTGAAACGATTTACCATGTTAATCCGTGGATATTTGGGATTTTGTTTTTTGGTAGTGCCGTACCTTTATATTATGGGTATTTTTTAATCGGACGGTCAGTTTTAAAATTCGAGAAAAGAAAATTTAAACGAAAAAAAGTCGATAAAAAAGAATTACGGCTAGGTGTAATTATTTCCTCTGTTTCTTGGCTATTACCTTATGCTTATATTATTTTATTCGGTAGACTTCCATTATATCTTTTTGTAATTTTCATATTCATAATTTCAATAATTGGGTTAATGTTTATAAAAACGTTAAAAAAACGAATTTCTAATACAATAAATCAATAATGTTACAAATTATTGGTTAAAAATGATAAGATTATAGGATAATGGTTAAGGTAGAAAAAAACCGTATTTTTAGCCTGAATAAAATTCTAAAATCAATTTGGGATGAGTTTGTCTATGGTGGTCACTTTTTGGCGCTTGGTGACGCAGTCGCATTATATGTAATGGCGATAATTTTAAGTATTCCTGTAACATGGGATTTTTTAGTAGTTATATATTTGTGTGTTTTTGCTGCAAATCTGTTCAATCGGTCTGATGAATCTGGTCATGACGCTTTAACTAATCCGGTTAGAGTAAAAGTTATGAAAAAATATACAAAATATTTTTATCCCATAGTTATAGTTTGTTTGGTTTCCTCAATTGCCATAATTTTAAATTTTTCAAATGTAAATGCGTTAATATTTGCTGTATTGATATTTTTAATTGCAATAATGTACACGACTATATTTAAGAAAATGACAAAATATATTGTTGGTTTTAAGAGTTATGTCGCGGCACTTTTTTATGCACTAATGGTTTTTTTACTTGTTATTTATTATGCTGCACCGATTAATTCAGCAGTTATATTGGTGTTTATATTTTATTATCTTCGGATTTTTATCAGTAATGCCGCTTGTGACGTAAAAGATATCAAAAGTGATAAAAAAAGAGGTCTAAAAACGATTGCAATTAGTTTAGGTGAGGATGGCGCAATGAAGTTTTTGAATGTTCTGAATATTTTATCAGGTTTGATAATTGTTTGGGGGGTATATAAAAATGTATTACCTTTGTTTTCACTAGCACTACTAGCAACTATTCCATATTCAAGTTATTATTTTTATTTAAATGCGAAAATAAATAGTAAAGAATTTTTTACAAATGCAGTTGTTGACGGAGAATTTTTGTTGTGGTTGCCGTATATATTAGTAGGAAAGGTTTTTCTATCATGATCGACAAAGACAGTGTTCAAAAGGTAAAGGATTATTATAATAATGTTCAAAGTTCTTATAACTCATTTTGGATGAATAAAAGAAACCTTGCTATGCATTTGGGGTTTTGGGATAAAAATACAAAAAGTCAGCACGATGCTTTGATAAATGAAAATAGATATATTGCCAACGCTTTGAATATAAATCAAAACGATATTGTTCTTGATGCAGGTTGTGGTGTGGGTGGTACGGCGATTTGGATTGCGGAAGAGTATGGAGCAAGAGTTTCAGGTGTCAGTATTATGGAAAATCAGATTGAACTGGCAAAAAAATATACAAAAGATAGAGGCGTAGATGATCTGGTTGATTTTAGAGTAAAAAATTACATAGAAACCGGTTTTCCAGATGAATCATTCACTAAGATATATGCAATGGAAAGCGTGTGCCATGCTGAAAATAAAGAGGAATTCTTTGCAGAAGCATATCGACTGCTAAAAAAAGACGGAGAACTAGCGTTTATTGATGAATTTGTTACAAAGGATAAGCTTAACAAAAATGATCAAAAATTACTTAACGACTGGTTAGTCGGTTGGGCTGTTCCTAATATGCTAACAGCGAAAGAGTTCAAAGATGGGCTTAAAAGAATGGGATTTAAAAATATTAAAGACTCTAATGTTACGAAAAAGGTTATTAAATCATCGAGTAAAATACAAATGGTTGGTTTGTTATTTTATCCATACGATCTGCCTATGAGTAAACTTGGTATAGTACCAATCGAAACATATAATAGTACCATAGCATGTATAAGGCAGAAGACATTGTTTACAAAGAATATCGTTGATTTTAGGTTAATAACATGTCAAAAATGATAGATTTGAAAGAAGTGGTATTATGGGCTTGCCTCTACTAAGCTTTATAGTTGTTACTATAATTGTAGTTTTTGGTCTGTGTCTATCTTTGTGGGTATATATTTCGAATAAAAGGGCGTACAGCAACCGCCTATTGACTTTGCTAATTTTCTTCGCAATGTCTAATCTTTCCTTTTCTTATGTAATGAATTTTTCTGAAGATTCCTATATCGCATTGCTGTCTGGTCGTTTTGCTTGGGCAACGGTTTTGGTGGGAGTAATTGTTTTTTACTATTTCATTGGTTATTTTCCAGATAACGTTAGGACAAACCACGCAATACGTAGGTTGATTGCTCTATTAGCTGGTGGGGTATTAGCTTTTATTTCAATATTGTCACCGTTTGTTGTGGAAAATGTGCTATACAATAGTGGTGCTGCTACTGTTGTCCCAGGTTTTTTGATGAATGTTTTCTATATTCTTATAGTTGGAATAATACTTCTATCATTTTACGAGCTTTATGTTAAATATAAAAAAGCAATAAAGATTGAAAGATCAAGAATACAACTATTCATCATCGGTCTTTTGATTTTTGTTTGTGTGAGTTTGTTTTTTAGCGCGCTGCTACCCATAATATTTGGAATTGAAAACTACACATTTATAGGCGATTATTCAATAATAATATTTATTGCTTTTACTACATACGCCATAGTGAAACATCATTTATTTGATGTAAGACTTGCGATCGTAAGGAGCGTTACCTACTCTCTAGTTCTAATTACCTTAGCTACTATATCTTTAGGACTTGCACTTACATTTTCAGCGTTATTTAACAGTACTGCATCCAGTCCTTTACAGATAGCAAGTGAAGTTTTAATCAGTGTTTTGTTGGCTTTCTTATTTCAACCACTCAAACGATTCTTTGACAAAGTTACAAACAAACTATTTTATAAAGACAACTATAATACTGATGATTTCTTTGCAAGATTAAATAAATCATTAGCAACAACAACTGACCTGCGTAATTTATTGGAACGAGTGGCGTATGAAATTGGAACAACACTAAAAAGTGAACAGGCATTTTTCTTTATATACACTAACCATACTCACTATATGACAGCAGGTACACGTCATCATAAACAGATGCCGAGGAGTGATGCACTACAAATAGGAATTCCACCACAAAACGAAGAAGACCACGACGTTGTAATTGCGTCACAGCTCGAAACTGACGATCCAATCCGACGTTTAATGTTAAGTCATCGTATTGAACTATTGTTACCATTAGTTCAAGACGAAAAAGCAATTGGTTATCTCTGTCTGGGCGATCATCTAACATCTGGTTATACTAATCGTGATTTAAGAGCTTTAAATACAATTTCTGACGAACTAGTCATTGCTATTCAAAATGCATTGGCTGTTAATGAAATCCTTGAATTAAATACTAATTTGCAGCAAAAAATTAAAAATGCTACCAAAGAGCTTCGTTCCAGTAATCTTGTTCTACGTCAACTTGATAAGGTTAAGGATGAATTTATTAGTATGGCTTCACATCAGCTTCGGACTCCACTTACAAGCGTTAAAGGATATATTAGTATGGTTGTTGAGGGCGACGCAGGAAAAATTACAAATACTCAAAAGAAATTACTAAATGAAGCATTTATGAGTAGTGAGCGAATGGTCCATCTAATAAACGACTTTTTGAATGTTTCTAGGATACAAACAGGCAAATTTATTATCGATAAAAGTTCAGTCAATTTAATTAAACTAGTAAAAGAAGAGTTAGATAGTTTACGACCCAATGCCACTGCTCGAAAATTGAAGTTTGTCTATAATCATCCAAGAAAAATACCAATGATCAATGTTGATGAGGGCAAGATACGCCAGGTTGTAATGAATTATGCCGATAACGCGATTTATTATTCATTAGAGAATATGGTTATAAATATAGATTTGTCTGTAAAAGATGGCAATATAATATTTACAGTCAAAGATACTGGCATCGGAGTGCCTGTCCACGAAAGAGCTCAATTATTTAGTAAGTTTTATCGTGCTAGTAACGCCAGACGACAGCGACCTGATGGAACAGGTGTTGGTATATTTTTGGCTAAAAAGGTTATTGACGCCCACGGTGGTAGGATAATATTCGAATCAACTGAAAACAAAGGTAGTACTTTTGGTTTCAGTTTGCCTTTGAAATAATTCTCTAGCCACCGTTTGCGATGCGGATAATCTGAATAATCATTAATATTACAAAAAAAACGACACCAGATGTTATTAAAACTGGCTTAGCAATTCTTTTATTATCAAACCACCATTGAGCAGGTTTATTTCTATTAACTGCCGAGATGCGAGTAATGATAGGTTTAGTAACAGCTGCATCTATACCCGTGTATATTTTATTGCGTTTTTTCTTGTGCTTTCCCATGATATTATTTATTATAACAAAAACTACCCCCGCATTGATAGCGGGGGTAGTTTGTTTTGTCTGAATCGCTTCAGATTAGCGGAGCGGTCAGACTCTATTTTAGACTTGACGTCGGCTAGCGCGGTAATAAGCAAAGCTTGTTACAATTGCACCAAGACCCAAGATAGCTAAAATATTTTCACCAGCACCAGTTACAGGTAATTCTGTAGGTGTTGTAGGTGGTGTGACGGGAGGTGTCGGCTGACATTCTTTAGTGACAGTGACATCTGCGTCGTCTTCTTTGTTGCCGTCATCAGTCTCAGCACGTGCGATATTGTGGAAAGTGTTTAACCCACATACTAGCGAATCTTTGCTAGCTGATACCTTAGCACTAAATTTGATATATGCGGCTGCTCCTGCTGCGTAATCACCGATATTAATACCAGTGGCAGTTGTGATGTTATCACCAACTGTTACGCCATTTGGATTCGTGCCATTTGCAACTGATGTACTTCCTGCTATATATGAAATACCTGCTGGAAGAACGTCTTTTATGACAACATTATCTTGCGCAACTGTACTAGTATTCTTGTAAGTTACTAGGTAATCAACACTGTCGCCAATATTTACTGCGTCAGTTTCTTTCCAACCAGTTGTGCCAGTTTTATGGACCTGTTTTGTTAGAGTAAAATTTGGTTGTTCAGCTGAAACACGGAAAGTTACATAGCCAGCATACTCATTACAGCCATTTAAAACACCGTTTAGGGCATTATATCCTAAAGGTGCACCAGTTGTTACGATACTATCCGCCATTGTTTGACCATTAGTCGAACCAAGGTTGTGAATAGTTGTTGAGCCAGGTACGTAACGAAGTTTTAGATCGCTACCAGTTGTATTGCTAAAACTGATATCATCCCATACTTCACCAGGACTGGCATTACTTGCTCCAACATAACCAACAGCTTTTGTGTCTGTACTACCATTGTTAACAACAGCAGGTATTTGGGCCTTAACATATGCTCCATTCGCAACACCAACGCCACTTGCGTTTAAGTTGCTGGCAGCATTATTATGGTAATAAACAAATACGACATATTCGTGACCCGAAACTAGACCAATACTGTCAGCGTAAGTTGTGTTACTAGCATTTGCTTCACGTACTTGCACGAAATTTCGTTCGTCACCTTGTGAAGGGTTATTAATTATTGAATTGAAAGTTACATGATCGGCTGGTTTCTCAATCGTGTAAGTTGGTCGATCTGGTCCCCATGCTAACAATGTAGCAGGTACAATAATTACGGCTGCAATTATTGCAATTATTGCGTAAAAACGCTTGGGTGCGCGCCTTAGCATTGATATTAGTTTACTCATTATTATGTACTCCTTTTCTTGATTTACCTCGCAGTAAAATCAAATTAATATAAGATTTTTTTCAAAATATGTTCAGTGGTTTAGGTGCCTAATTGTTAATATCAACAAATCAGATTATTACAACAAGTGCATGTCGAGCCGAATGGCTCACAGGGAGTCTACTCGACTACGCATCGCCTAAAAGGCGGTTTGTAGGAGTAGACTCCCTGGATACCACGTACAAGTGCAGATTCCTCCTATCCGAAGGGGTTGCCAGAGTCACCCTCATTCTTCCCCTTATCGGGGTTGAGTTTGGGTTCAACCTTTGGTACATCACGCTTTGGTGGTTCAGTGACAACGACAGGTGGTTTTGACTCCGGAGGAGTCGTAACCGTAGCTTTTGGCTTGACGCCAGAGCCGCTATCGCGTTCACTACCATCTCCCGGTCGCTTGTAATCCCTAGGGTCACTAGATTTGGGCTCTAGCGGCTCATCAGGCTTGTGTGGCGGGTTGTCGGTTTCACCAGACGGCAAGCTAGGCTTACCAGGTGTGACGATGTTTCCACACCGCCCCAATATCCAGAAAACCCTTCCGTCAGGAGTGGTTATCCGAATAGCTTTACGGTTGCCCGTAATGCCTGGTATGTCTGCCCGTACTACACTCCCATCGTTAACACCGGTATTGTAGCCGGTTTCTGGAGCTTCGTGCGGGACTATCGCTGAGCTGTTGAACAGTTCGACGATTGCTTGCGTAGTGGCCACAGCTTGCGTAGTGGCCATACTATCCTTTCCGACTAGCAGCTGCGGGTCGACGGCCTGGTTCAGTAGGAGTTTTGACGCTCCTGCTAGCAGACCGGGGTCACGCTTGACTCCTTCGAGCCATTTGTGGGCCGCAGCTTTGGAATCTTCGGGTGTCTTGGCGTTGTTGATTGCCTCGATACCGTCAAGAAACCAGCGGTTCTTTTCGTGATTGGCACTGACCATCTTCCATGTTGTCGTAGCTGATGCTTCGACGGTGGAAGTGGTGACCGTGGAGTCACCAGGTCCGTTGGTACTGGCGTTAGCGTTCATGAAATGACGCACACCGAACGCACCCAATGCAACGGCAGCTACAAGAGCTACAATTACGAAGATGCGTCCCCAACGGATAACTCGTTGAGCGACCGGACCCCCGGAACCGGGGATCGCGATAGCTCGGTAGATAACCGGCTCAATCGGACCACTGTTGACACGAGCCAGGGCGGCCGTCATCGTCGACGGAGGCAGCGGAATCGCTGCAGCCGCAAACGAGGCGGGAAGTGCGACGTTGACAGTCTGCGGGATGTCGGTGATGACTCTGCGGCGGCGCTTAAGCCTCCGCTTCATCCTCATAAACGTTTCCCTGACTTTCTGCCAAAACCTCTTCTTAGCCATGGTGCGCTCCCCTTTCTCCCCCGATGGGGCGTAATCGCGACGGTATTGTCGCGTGCTGTGCCCGGGGGGATCGGGAGCAGCGCGACAACTAACCATATAGATTAGAAGACGCGCTGCTCTCGAATAAAAGGAGAAAGTAGTTAAAATTCTGTACTTTAATACGTGTCTAAGAACTTGAACAAACAGGTTCTAATTCAGACATGCACTGTAATAATCTGACTTGTTAACGAACGTAGTCAACCTGGTAGAATTCCACCTCACACCTTGGATAACTGATACGCTTAATTTATCACAAAAGTGTTAAAATGTCAATGCTTATTAC
>JBAXKN010000008.1:0-27744 GCA_037135295.1 Candidatus Saccharimonadota bacterium | reverse complement strand
TCGCGAATTGCAACTACTCTGTCTGCCAGAGGTTTAATAGGTGTTTTCATTATTTTCCCTCCATTTCAATTTGTATATATAATTGTAAACAAAAAAGTTGGCACTTGCAAGGCTCGAGTGCTAATTTTCTAGTAGATTCTTTCCATTTTTATCATTTTACGGCTACAATAGAAGATAATGTCGGTTAGATTTGCAACACAATTAGAAATCGAGGAGTGGGATAAATTAATTCTGTCTAATCCTGATGGCGGAAATGTGTTCAGCAGTTTTGAATTTGCAATGCAAAAAGAAACTGGTGGATATACAGCGGTTTATCTGATGATTGATGAGCTTGCCATAACAGTTCTACAAAAAAATGTCCCGATGTTGGGGAAATTTTGGTACTTACCAAAGGGCCCAGAAGTTACGTCATTCAAAGACCTATGGAATGTATTGCACGAACTAGAACCATTTGCCAAAAAGTACGGTGTTTTTGCAATTCGCCTTGAACCAGAGCTTGATCGCGATCAGCAACCGACCTTTTCTCGTCATGGATTAAAAAAATCAAGACCGATTATTCCTAATCCTTCGACAATAACACTTGATGTAAGTGACAAGCTGGAAAAAATATTAACTGGCCTTCCCCAAAAAGGCCGTTACGCAATCAAACGAGCCGAACGCGACGGAGTCACCGTAAAAAAAGTCGAATCAAATGAGAAAAATTGCCAAAAAATGTACGAGCTACTATCAGAAACTGCCGAAGGCCAATTTGGAATTCGTGATTATGATTATTACCGAACATTCTGGCAAAGGTTTGAAACAGCTGATTACGGACAACTTTTCTTTGCATACTTTGACAAAAAAGTGGTCGCCGGAGCATACGCAATGACATTTGGGTCAAAGAGTACCTATAAGGATGGTGCCAGTGTTAGAAACAGAACAGTCTACGGTGCCAGTCACTTTTTACAGTGGGAAGTCATAAAATGGGCAAAGTCAAAAGGTTCAACGTTACATGATTTTTGTGGATCACCGCCAAGTGAAGAAATAAATAACCCCGACCACAAACATTACGGAATCGGACTATTTAAAACTGCTTTCAACAAGACAGTGACTGATTACGTTGGATGTTATGACCTAGTAATTAATCCGAAAAAATACAAATTATGGATAAAATTAGGTGAACGAATTGCCCAACGATTACATTACTATAAACATCACGACTCGTACTATTAAAAGTTATTTCTGCTTCAATGATTTTAATATCTTTTTTGCAATATTAATCTCGTTCCATGGATGTTCGCCATCAGCACGCTCGATGGTTTTTTCATGACCCTTGCCCAGTAGTACAACCGTATCGGTAGATTTTGTTGCGCGCTCGAATGCAAATTTAATTGCCGTTTCACGATCAAGAATTTTGAATAGGTCTTTGCCGACAACTTTGCCTGATTTTTTAACGCCAACAGCAATTTGTTCTAAAATTTCGTTTCCGTCGACATCACGATCATCTTCCTCGGTTAGAATAACCTCATCACTGTAACGACCGGCAATTTCACCCTGAACTTCTCTTTTCGATTCATCACGTCGTCCAGCCGAACCAAATACAGAAATAATTTTACCTTTTGCAATTGGACGGATGCTTTCAAACAGTCTTTCGAAAGCATCTGGGGTTGAAGCAAAATCAACAATGACACTAAATATTTGGCCTTCATCGACAACAGTCATGCGACCCTCAACACCTTTAAGTGCGCTAATACCATCTTCAATTTGCTGTTTACTCAGCCCGACCTCCCTACCAACGGCTATTGCCGCAAGACTGTTGCTGATATTAAATTCACCAGGTATATTTACTCGAATATCGTATTTTTCCTGCCCAATCAGTGCAGTAAAAGTTGAGTGGTCTGATGACATTTTTACATCACTTACTCTTAAGTCACCTGATTTTATTCCATAAGTAACTGAACGAGATATAGCATCAATAAACTTTTTTGAATTTGGGTCTTCGGCATTAACTACGCCAAATTTTCGATCGCTTTTATTTGTAAGTTTGAATAGACGAAGCTTTGCTGATAAGTAATTATCGAATGTTCCGTGGTAATCCAAGTGGTCCTCAGTTACGTTTGTCATAACGGCAATTTCGTATGGGATTCCCCACGTACGATATTGAGCCAATGAATGGCTGGATGATTCCAACACCACCCACTCAACACCCGCATTTTTAAAATCAAGTAGGCGTTTTTGTAAGATACCAGATTGGGCAGTCGTGATGTGTTCTATTTGTGGGTGAATATCGTCGCCAATTCCATAAGCGACAGTACTTAACATGGCAACTTTAAAACCTGCTTCATGTAACATTTTTTCAATCAAGAATGTCGTGGTGGTTTTGCCATTTGTGCCAGTGACACCGATAATATGCATCTGCTTTGATGGAAAACCATATCTAGTGTTTGCAATCACCGACTCGGCCAGATGACCGATTGGTTCAACGCGTTTAAATAATTTAGTAGGTATCAATTTTTTAACAATTTTTCGAGTATTTGACATAGGATTATTATACCTTAAATGAAAAATGTATTTTAAGCTGAAAAAAATAAGTTATAATATTGGTAATTATGTTTAAAGCATACAAAGGAAAACTATTCTGCTTTTCGCCACCAGTAATGTTGGCAACGCTGATAATTGAATTCGGTTTTGCGATTTATGTATTGTGGCGTTATAAAATGACATCTATTAGTCGACTCGCGATTGCAATATTAGTTTCACTTGGTACATTCCAAGCAGCAGAATATATGATTTGTGGCGGACTTGGTTGGACGCATATAGAGTGGGCGCGCATAGGATATGTGGCAATTACACTACTACCTGCACTTGGAATCCACATGTTAGTAAAGCTTTCTGGTAAAAAAATGCCAGTCCTGGTTAGCATGGCCTACGCTAGTTGTATTGCATTTGTAACATATTACCTGGTCAACGCTGGAGCAATTAGCGGACAGGTTTGCTATGCGAACTATGCAGTTTTTTATACTAATCACGCTAGTAATCAATGGTTTACAGCATATTATTATGGATGGTTGATGATTGGAACATATCTGGCATGGCAATGGGGAATAGAGCAGCCAAAGAAACGAAAAACGCTGCACGCTATGATGATGGGATACCTAGTTTTCTTGGTACCAACGACTGCCTTTAATATCATCAACCCTTTGACGCTTAAGGGTATACCATCAATTATGTGCGGCTTTGCAGTTTTACTAGCATTTGTTATTGTTTTGAAAGTCTTACCAAACAGTTGTGAGGTAAGGGCGTCATTTCAAAATATACGTGAAAAATTACAAATACGGATATGAAAATCGACAGAACAATAGTAATTCAAAAACTCAAGGAACGACTTGAATCAATTAAAGACGTAAATGCATTATGGCTCGAAGGTGCAGATTCACTTGATACAGTAGATGAATTCTCTGACATAGACATTTGGGTTGATGTAAATGATGGTAAAGAAAATGAAACCATTGAAGTAATTAAGGGTACTTTGAGTGAACTGGGTGAACTAGACTTTTACCACGAGACAGAACATCCTCATCCAAAAATTAGACAATTTTTTTTCCATATCGAAGGTACATCAAAGTTTCTGATAATTGATCTTTGCATCCAATCCAATAGCCGAGAATTTTGGTTTACGGAAGGAATGAATGGAGAAAAATCAAAAACCATTTTTGATAAAAAAAATGTTATCACAATCAAACCAATCGATGAAACCAAGTTCAACCAAGAGTTATCAGATAGAAGAAGTTATTTATTGAAGGAATACCAGATAAAAAAAGTTGATACCGAAAAAGAGATAGCGAGAAATGACTACCTAGGGGCGTTGAATTTTTATATCAGTTTAAATAGTATTTTTACAGAACTAATGAGAATTAAATACTGCCCCACAAAACACGAATTTGGCCTAAAACATGCCAAACGGGATTTTCCAAAAGATATAAGACCATCGATTGAGAGCATATATCAATTCAAATCAATTGATGATATCAAAGCAAATATAAAAATAATGGATGCAACTGAAAAGTAGTTGCTTTACAAATGTGATTTTACACGGTCTTTTAGTGACCATTTTTCACTAAAGTAATTTTTAATTATATCTTGTTGTTCGGGACTATAGCCAGTGGCTTTATTTCTATGGAATCTATATTTTTCAGTCTGGCCAATTTTATCGCCTAGTTTTTTTATTGCTCTTGATACAGTCTTTTTATCAACACCAATATCAGCCGCCATGCCCCTGCATGAACGATAGCCTTCCGGCGCATGTTGAAATAGTTTATCGTTTTCATCCAAATGGTCAAGTATGATTTGTTGTTGATCGGGTGAATAACCAATGGCCCGAGCTTGTTTAAACCTAAATGATTCAGTCAGACCTATCTTTTCTCCAAGTTCCTCGATGGCTTTTTGGGCAGTATCGTAACCGAAAGGGTGAGTTTTTACTATTCCCATCAAGCTTAAATAGCCTTCAGGTGCAACGTCCACCAATAATCCTTTATCTTCACAATACTTCTCGATAATCGCCTGTTGTTCGGTTGTGTAGCCAGTTGCGACATGACCATTAAACCTGAATGACGAGGTTGAACCTAGTTCTTCTTTTAACTCTGCAATGGCATCAGTTACCGTACCTTTATCAAGCTTTAGGTATCCAGACATACTCGACATTGATCGCACATCGTCAGGCGCTACTGGACAAAGATAGGAATTACCCTCTCGTAATTCAGCAGCAGCTAGGTCCTCGGGTGATATACCAGGATCATCAATAGTTGCAATCAGTCTAGGCACAAAGTGGTTGGAATATCTCATTTTCGAACCAAGCAAAGGCGTCTCTGTAATTAAATCGCTTAGTTCAGATTTTGTCATTTTTTGTAGATCAACACTTGTGATATTTGACTCATTCATTAAGGAATTATTAAAAACATAGGTTGCATTACCCTCTTCGTCACAAACAAGAATGGTTCTTTTCAAAACTGGCGCCTCGATTAAGTAATAACTATCGTGGCGAACCATTTCATCAGCCATTAGCCCTTTTTTCAAATTAATCTGGTCTGAATTGTTTAAATCAACATCAAAATCATTACTTAGTACAAATAAAACTGTCTTTAAGCGTGGAATCGAACCATTTGTTTCAAAACCACCTTTTCCCTCTGTGATTTTAGGTGACTTATCAGTTGGAATGATGATGTCTTTGCAAATGGTTGCACCGTCAATAATGCGGTCAATTTGGCTTATCTCGTCAACTTTATCGGCTATATTATCCAGGACGGTTTCAACATCCCCAAGCTCATAATATTCAAAAGCAGCTGATTCCATTTGCCTGGCACTATCATAGACATCAATGTTTTGAAGACTAAAACTATCAGTTGTTTTCTGTACCAAACTAATTAGATCGTCAAGAGCATCGTTTGCATATGAATCGATTGATTCAGGGTTAAGCTGGCGACTTAAGATATCTACAAGTTCACCCCTGTAATTGCAGGCTTTTTCAGATCTAGTTTCCGAAGCTTCGTGTTGTGGTGACATTATAACTATATTATACACTATAACCATAAGAATTACAATAGGTGTATACTTAAGAAAATTTGACTATGGTAAAATATAACAGATGAAAATATTGGGAATCGAATCTAGTTGTGATGAAACTGCGGCATCTGTTGTTGAGGATGGCCGTACTGTTTTGAGCAACGTCATCAATTCACAGATAGATATCCATGCAGTGTATGGAGGAGTTGTACCAGAAGTTGCGGCACGAAGTCACATTGAATTTATAAATCCGGTCATTAATCAGGCTTTGAGTGACGCGAAATTGACGTGGGACGATATTGACGCTATTGCGGTAACATACGCACCGGGATTAGTTGGATCACTACTTATTGGCACTTTGGCGGCTAGGACACTTGCGTTACTAAAAAATAAACCACTCTACCCTATCCATCACGTTGAAGCCCATGTTTATGCAAATTTCTTGAACGAGAAAGCTCCTGAATTTCCAATCCTAGCGTTGATAGTAAGTGGTGGTCACAGTCAACTAGTACTATTCCGAGACCATGGTGATTACGACTTACTTGGTCAAACCTGCGATGATGCAATTGGAGAGGCTTTTGATAAGGTCGCGAAAATCATCGGACTTCCCTACCCTGGCGGGCCATCGATTGCAAAGGCCGCACTTGACGGTAACCCACTTGCATATAAACTGCCAAAAGCAAAAATGTCAGGAGCCTATGACTTTAGCTTTTCAGGCTTAAAGACAGCCACTCTAAGGGCAGTCCAACGAGAAGTGGGTGTCGACTTTACTTTTCCGTCCCACAACCTTGCAGAGCGTCTGACAAGTCAGCAACAGCTAGACTTTGCCGCTAGCTTTCAACGAACTGCAGTCGAAACACTTGTTGATAAAACCGAAAAGGCTTTTAATGAATATCATCCTAAATCAGTTGTCATTGCTGGTGGCGTAGCGGCCAATCAGGAACTCCGAAGAATATTATCTGATAGGATTCCCATAGGTATTGATTACGCACCTATGAATCTGTGTACGGATAATGCTGCAATGGTTGCTTCGTTGGGATATTATTTTGCACAAAAAAACAAAGCTTCAGATCCATTCAAAGTTGAAGTAATGCCCAGTTTATCGATGACCAAAACCACTTGGGCTAACGTTTAAACAGTTTTTTAGTTTTCCTAGAGACTACTTTTGCCATTGGTAGGCCCTTACTCCATATCGAATAAGCAGCCGAAAGTGGTCTGTCGAAAGTGCCAGCAAGCTCGGTTTCGTCCACCGCCCAACCTTTTTTGAATGTCGAGACTCCACCTTCCAATAGCCCACCAAAGTCATAACGACTCAATCCCCACTCTTTACATTTAAGTATTGCGTGCCATTTAAGTGCATAATTTGAACGAAGTTGTTGACCTAAGTCATCAACACCACCATAAAGCTCGAAAGCCGTATCTGCGCTAATCGCTAACCACAGAAATGCAACTGGTTGATCATCAACATACGCGGCAAAAATCTGAGAATGATCCTCTAGTTTAGAGTAAATATCGTAGTAATAATGGTCGGGGTGAAGATCAAATTTTGCTCGCTTGGCAGTCGCATGGTAAAGCGACAGACATTTGTCTAATTCTAGCTTGTTACGGACCATCTTTATCGTCATTGTTTCACTAGCCGATTTACGGATATATTGTCGAGTTTTTTTAGCCATATCACTTAGTAATTCGGAATCTGATTTTTTTAGGTCCAAAACTATTGTCCTTGCGGGCAAGACTCGAGTTTTTGATTTTCGCCAGTCTTTAGGAACAGAATATTTGATGCTATCAGGTTCAACCGTTAGTACGACTGAGTGATGGTTCTTTTTCACATAATCAGCTAGACTCGACAACAATTCTTCCCTGTTACCATCGTCAACGACTGGACCACGCGGTACATACGCAAGTGATCGTAGAGGCAAAGGCAATTTTCGGACTAATAATTGAACTGCGCCCATAATAACATCGTCATCATGTAAAAATAATCTGTAGGCTTTCCAGCCATTCGCGGATTTTACCTCTCCCCAACCCCACAACTGTAGAGGATGGCCACCATTTTCCATAATGAATTCGTCCCACTCTTGCTTGTCTTGACACTGTTTAAATGTACTCATATATACATTATACAACTTATTTTCAATCCATGAATTGTGATATAATAGCAGGTGAAAACAAACACGTGAAAAAAGGAAGTTTTTTAAGAGGTTTTCATATGAAACCTTAAGTAGCTTGTGATATTTTCACGTGAGAATACAATATTTGAAAGTTTATCAATAAATATGAAACTAGCAAAAACGTACGACCCTAATCTTTATGAGCCAGATATATATGCTATGTGGGAAAAAGGTGGCGCCTTTAAACCAAAGGGTGAGGGCAAGCCATATAGTGTTGTTATGCCGCCACCAAATGCGAACGGTAATTTACATATTGGACATGCACTTTGTAACAGTATTCAGGATATTTTGATTCGTTATAACCGCATGAAGGGATGTGATGTTATTTATATTCCTGGGGCAGATCACGCAGGCTTTGAAACTTGGGTTGTATATGACAAAATATTGTCAGAACAGGGGAGAAATCGTTTTGATTTTTCTCGCGAACAGCTTTATAGCCAAGTTTGGAATTTTGTTGATCAACAGCGTGGCAATATGGAGCTACAACTTCGTGCCCTTGGCGCTAGTGCCAGCTGGGACAACTTAGTATTTGCACTCGATAAAAAAGTAATTAGGACAGTTTACGATACATTCAAAAAAATGTGGGATGACGGACTAATTTACAGAGGTGAAAGAATTGTAAATTACAGTACAAAATACCGAACAAGCTATGCAGATATCGAAGTCGAGCACAGAAAAGAGAAGGGGACTTTGTGGCAAATTGCCTATCCCACAATTGATAAAATAAATGAAATTGTCATCGCTACAACTCGACCCGAAACAATATTCGGTGATATAGCGATTGCAGTGCACCCAAATGACAAACGCTATAAAGACCTAATTGGTGCCAGAGTTATGCTACCACTTACAGATCGTGAGATTACCATCATAACTGACGAATATGTCGATCCAAAATTTGGAACAGGTGCCGTGAAAGTAACACCTGCACATGATTTGAATGATTTTGAAATGGGCCAAAGACATAACCTAGAACATCTGCAGGTTATCGATTTCGACGGCACGATGATTAACGTTCCTTCCCAATTTGCTGGTTTAACAGTAGAAGCAGCCAGGAAAAAGACAATTGCAGCCTTAGAGGCGCAAGAGTTAATCAGAGGTAAAACAGTTATTGATCACGTAGTTGGTTATGACTATAAAAGTGGTCTTCCGATTGAACCTCTAGTAAAGGACCAGTGGTTTATAAAGGTTCAACCACTTGCTCAGCGCGCAAAGAAAGCAGTCGAAGACGGCGAAATAAGTTTCACACCCGAAACTCGCAAGCGTGATTTAATTAAATACTATGATCAGTTGCGTGATTGGAATATTTCTCGTCAGATACCATGGGGAATACCAATTCCTGCCTTTCAAAACGTAAATAACAATGATGATTGGATTTACGATGAGCGCGTAGATGAGAAATCTATAGAGGTGAATGGCAATATATATCGACGCGAAGAAGACACATTCGACACATGGTTTAGCAGCGGCCAATGGCCATATATTACTACGGACTACTTAAGTGGTGGTGAATTATCTAGGTTTTATCCTGTAGACGTAATGGAAACAGGCGGCGACATCCTATATCCTTGGGTTTCAAGAATGATAATGTTGGGTCTTTATATCACTGATAAGATACCGTTTAAACATGTTTACCTGCACGGCTTGATTCTTGATGAAAAAGGCCAAAAAATGAGCAAAAGCAAAGGTAATGTCGTAAATCCGGTAAATATTATTAGTGAATATGGATCTGACGCCCTTAGACTTGGACTAATTGCCAACCGAAGCGCTGGCCAAAACCAAGCCTTTAGTACAAATAGGGTAGTATCAGGTAGAAATTTTTGTAACAAATTATGGAATATCGCTAGGTTTGCAGAAAACAGACTAGGTGAAGGCTATAGAGCCAAAATACCAGCACCAGCTTCGATTGCAGATCACTGGATTATACGTGAGATATCAGCGGCAATCACCGATATTGAATCACAAATCGAGACCTATCGTTTCGCAGAAGCAAGTGACACTATGTACCATGCGGTCTGGGATAACGTAGCCGACTGGTACGTCGAAGCTTGCAAATTGCAGGATAATCCATCAATGCTAGCGTGGGTACTTGATACTTGTCTTAAAATAGCGCATCCATTTGCACCATTTATGACTGAAACAATTTGGCAAACACTTCTGTGGCACAACCACATGTTGATAAACTCACCATGGCCTGAAAAAATTGAATTTGACGAAATAGCTGCGGCAGAATTCAACCGATTAAAACACCTAGTAGTAGAAGCCCGCTTTGTAACAGCCGAATTGCCCGGTAATAAACGATACAGTTTGTTATACCAAAATGATAGTTTGATTGCTGATAACTCAAAGTTAATCCAACAATTAGTAAAACTCAAAGATGTTCAATTAGTTGATCAAGCTCGCGGCCTAAAGCTAGCTAGCAGTGGTCGGGATGCATGGATTGATGTACCACAAGAAACATTATATGAACATCAGACTAATTTAGAAGTACGCCTAGCTGAAACACATGACGAGATAAAACTATTCGAAACTAGATTAGAAAATAAAAGGTACGTTAATAACGCACCAACTGAAATTGTCGAACAGACACGCAAACAGTTGCAAGAAAAAAAGGAGCTCGTCGAGCGCCTTATGCATGAATTAGAAGTAATAAAATAGATTACTTGTGACCATCACTACCGAAACTATCACCTAAAATTCGACCTTTAGTGATATATTTGTCTTTGTCGTCATTACGAGCCTGAGCTGAGGGAAGTTTAACAGAAATCGTTGATGTTCCGGAAAACCAATTAGTAGGAATATCCGGACTGGAAGTATTCGGCATTAGTTCAACTTTGTTAATTTCATATCCGGCACTATTTATAGAATTTGCCTGAACTGCTTCTACTGCAACACCAGCTTGAAAATCATTAATAAACCAACCTGATAAAATTGACAGTGAGACGAGAAGTGATATTGGGGCTGTAATTATTGATTTCATATGTATATTTTTTGTTTTTATAGTTATACAATGATTAATATAGCATATGCTTTGTTTTATGTCAAATATAGTTTAAATACTAATTTTAGGAATGATGGTATGGATTACCATTCGAAATTTCTTGAGCTCTGTATATTTGTTCTGTTAAAACTAACCTTACGAGCTGATGCGGTAACACGAGCGGTGATAAGGACCAAACAAAGTCTGCTCGTTTTTTAATGCTATCATCAACACCAAAGGCACCACCAATAATAACCACGATTTGTTTCGATGCCTCTAGTTTGTCAGTTAATAATTTTGAAAAATCGATAGAATTTATTGGTTTACCGGTCTCGTCCATTAGAATCACATAATCATTAGCATTTAGCCGCAAAGATATACGCTGTGACTCTTCCTGACGCGCTCTGTCATTAGGAAGCGATGAATGTGGTAAAATTACCCACTCTAAATCAAAAGGTCGTTTTAGGCGCTTCTGGTAACGTTGAATTCCTTCGAGTACCCATGACTCATGTTTTTTTCCAACTGCAATGATCTTTATAGTCATATCTATAAACGAATGCGGTCTGCAATAGCCACAAGATTATCGTTATCTTCGGCAGGAGGTGATGGTTCAGGGTCAAAATTGACACCACTGTGACGGTTAACTGGGATAAGGTGAATATGCGTATGAGGTACTTCGAAACCCTTAACCACAACTCCGACCTTATCAACATTCATAACCGAGCGAAGATGCAAAGCAATTTTTTGGGCAGTCTTCCAAAGATAGTTGTAATCATCAGGCTCTAGATCCCATATCTGTTCGACTTGTTTTTTAGGAACTACCAAGGTATGGCCTTCGGCGAGAGGGTGAATCGTCAAAAATGCGATCACTTGTTCATCTTCGTAAATAATGTTGGCAGGTATTTCTTTTCTAATAATTTTAGTAAACAATGATGGTTCTTGCATGTTTTTATTGTAGCAAATATACATAACGTTTTTATAGTTTTGATATACAATTATAGTAATGAGAAGAATAGCGACCTTTAATGCCCAAAAAACTATTGATGGCGTTATCGATAAATTATTTTTACGTTTCATCCCAGATTACGTAAAACCGAATTACGTTACGGTTGTTCGTTTCATTTTGATACCATTTGTTTATTGGGCACTTGTCACCAATAAGTTTGGCTTAGCATTATTTATATTCACTATTGCCGCATCGACAGATTTTATTGATGGCGCAATGGCCAGAACGCGAAATCAAATAACAGACATCGGTAAGGTGATTGACCCAATCGCTGACAAGTTGCTAATATTGTCGGTGCTTTTGTATGTAGGTTTCGACTATATAATTGTAAAAATATTCGTAGTCTTTATTGTTTTTGAACTATTTGCCGTCTTAATGGGCTACTTTTTTACTTTTGCAGTCGGGAAACCAATGGGTTCAAATGTTTTTGGCAAAATCAAGCTTATCTTGCAAAGTTTTAGTATTGGGTTTTTTATGATTGGAATAATTGTTTCGAATAATTTTGTGATAAACGTATCAAAATATATACTTTTTATCGCACTGTTCTTTGCAGTTATAGCAGGTTTTGAAACTGCCCGACAGAAATTAGTTTACCTAAAAAAACACAATATAGCTTTTTTAAAAACTAAAACCTAAGCTTTAGAATCGACAGGTTGAATACCTTCCATCTTGAAAATTAAATATCCTAGTACTCTTGATCTTTCTTGAAAACCAACTCGCTCAAGAACCCTTGCGCTTCGTTCATTTTTTTCATCAACAGTAGCATTTAATACCGAGAACCTTTGTTTTGCATAATCACATAACGACCTAAGGGCAACCGTCGCATATCCGTTGCCGGTATGATTATGACCAAGCCAGTATCCAATCTCTGCCTCGTTCTGTTTTGGCCTCAGTTCCATACTGCCAACTATCATATCCTTGTTCCATATTCCAAATCGAACTACTTGGTCTGGTGTTGAATCTGTAGTTTCATTGAATGATTCTTCTAATGATGAAAGCGTCGGATATCTATCTACCACTTTGCCGCTGAAACGGCTAAGGTATTCACGATTCGAATCAATCACATCAAAATAGGGGACTATGTCTTCAGGAACTAGTTGTTTTAGATATACACCGTTTTCTTCGGTGTCGATGGTAAGTGGGTGATCCATTAAATATATAATAACATAATTCGGTGATTATACAACGTCTGGAGATATGAAATTGTCAGTAAATACTTTTGATTCATCGATATTAAATATTTTTAATATCTTGCCGGAAAGAGAAGTCTTTCCTTTTTCGATAGTAATTTTTGTAACAATAATTTTACCAATATAAAGATATTCACTATTACAAAACTCAAATGGAATATTTAATGGATATAGTCTTTCACCCTCTTTTGTAATATCAAAAGTTGAACCTTCTTGCATTTTAATTTCTGATAATTGAGCATCTGATAATACTAATAAACTGTTATGTTCCAGTGTAAAACCCATACGATACCTCCTATGTTATGGCGGAGAGGGAGGGATTCGAACCCTCGAAGGTGTTGCCACCTTACCGCTTTTCGAGAGCGGCCAGTTCAACCACTCCTGCACCTCTCCACTTAACATAATTCTACCAGATAAATGCCAAAATGGACCAGTTAACGTTCGTTATTTACTTAAGTTTACGTCGCCAAAAACACCCTGAACACTATTATATTCTGGGAAGCTGAATAATCCTCTTTCGGCAATCTTATCGACTTTTACTGATGAAAGGATATATTGGGCGTCGTTAGTTACTGAGGTAAGAACTTTTTTATCGGAACTAACTAATAATAACCAGCTACTCTTGCTCTCTTTTGTGTCATACATCAGATATGAGCTAAATGAAACATTTTTGCCACCAATATCTACGTTGCCTTCTGCAACATAGTTTTTGCCAACTGAGTTTGTTGATTCTTTCTTTGAATCTACTTTTCCATTTGATGCTGATAGACCATCTATTACTGTGTCTACATCAGATTTAGCACCACTATAATCAATTGAACCTTGTTTTATGATACCTTCAGATTCACTTGTAGATTCAGCGACAGTTATCATTCCAAATTCTACAGTCGTTTTCCAACCTTTTGGCATTCTAAGCGAATAACCATTTCCACTCAACTCTTCTGAATTACGTTCGAATGCCACTGGGCCAGAAAAGTAATACATTAAAAATGCGACTAAAGCTATTATCAAAACGGCTGCACCAACGGCTAAACCGATGAAAAGAAGTTTCTTGCTCTTTTTTGGTGATGGAGTCATGTTTGTTTGAGCAGCTGGCGGTACGACATTTCCAGTTCCTACAAATGGAGCAGCGGGAGGCGTTACAACTGGTTCAGAGACCATGACAGGCGCTGGTGTAACATCGGCTCCGAATACAGGCGCAGGTGCTGCCTGTGGCTGTTGGTTGATTATGGTTTCTGGAACTGCACTTTCAACTGGTGTTCCACATTTCATGCAGAATTTGTCTCCTGGATTTAATTGATTTCCACATTTTTGACAAGCCATGTTTCCCCCTTATTAATTACTTGTAGCATAACAACATATTAGCATTAACACAATAACGGCTTCAGTCTCTATTTAATCTCGAATGAATCTGTAACTAAATCTAGATCATGGGATATGATGTCAAAGTCATTTCTATTTGATTCCATTGTAATAATAAAAAGTTTTTGACCACTTTGACCAATCACAACTGACGATTGTTTACTTTGGCTTTTATTTTCATATAATGTTTGCTGAGAGGTATAGGTATTTTTGCCAGTCAAAAATGCATCAGTATAAATATATTTCCAATCTGGGTTATCGTTTGATATCTTTGATTTTACTGCTTCAATAATCTGCAAAAAAGTGTAATTTTTATAGCTTGGAGGCAATTCTCGCACTTCAATAGAAATATTAGATGAACTCAATTTTTTTTGTAAATTTATCGTAGTGGTTTCATCTGCTTTATTAGAGTTTAAATTCCATGAATTAAAATAGCTAAATTTCACACCGTAATTATCATATGCAACGATTTTAACAGTATTCGGCCTGTATAAACTCACGGCGATTATTAGTGATGTTGTTATAACAACGGCTATCGCTATCAATATTAATAGTCTCTTTTTCATTGTTTTTCCTCATATATAACCGAGATGTAATCATATCTCTGAGCTATTCTGACAATTTGTTTTCCTTTTGTGTATGTTCGTCTAGTGCCGTTTTCATAAACTGACTTAAAGCCATTTACTTCTAATTTTTTACCATAAGCTTTAATTAAAATGTATGAACTAATAAAATCGCTGATTATGTTTTTGTATCTGATTGATAAAAAACCACCCGTAATATATGATTCTAATAATCCAACTGATTTATATTGCATTATATCTGGTAATTTTTTGTACTTTTTCCAAAGGTTATTGCTTTCTGGCACCTTTGAATTGGTGGTTTCTGGAGATTGGCTATTAATTTGTTTATCTAGATCTGAAAAATTAGTAAACTTTATGTCCTTAAAATTCTGTTTCTTTAACTTATCAATTAGCCCACTAAATAAACTAGAGGGACGGGCTAGGGAAGTGTCGCCGTCGATCTTTTTATCACCAGGAGAGGTGTTTAAACCAACAACTTCACCACTAAGATTGAATAGTGGCGAACCTATATCACCTTCACCGAGTGGTAGACTGTTCCTAATGGTAGGTATACCATCTGGGATTAATTGGCTAAATATTCCTACTCGAGTAACGGGACTAAGGCCCATTGGACTTCCGATAACAATAACCGGGTCTTCAGCCTTTAACTTTGTAGGATCACCTAATGTGACTGGATCACCAAATTCATCCTCAAGTTTTATAAGTGCGATATCCAATTCTGGCGAGGCTGATATCACACCTGTGATTTTATGTAATTCGCCATCAAAACCAACTGCATATCTCTCGCTGATACTTTCTTTTAATAAGCCTTCGGCAACCTTCGAGCTAGTTGCTATAACACCACTCCTTACAAAGAAACCATATCCAGACGCCGCACCCATTCCATTTAAACCAATTGCGGTAATAGTGACAGTCTTAGGCCCGTTGACGTTAAAGACACCATTAACTTTTGACTGATCGACATTCTTTACCCTACTGTAGTTATAGCCCTCTGCCTGTGCTGGGGCGAAATTGTTTGTACTAGTAAGCCTTCTGCCTGTGTTATATTCAGTTTTTTCAACTGTAGATACTTGATTACGGAAGGCGTCGAGATCTTGCATGGCCTGCATCTTTAGGTCATAGATCATATATGCATCTGTTTTTGTATCTCGCGTAACCGTATACTCATAAATCAAATCGACTTTCCAATTGTCGTCCTTTTTTAAATCTGTTGGCGGTAAGCTACAATTCATATCCTCCCACTGGGGGTCTGTAAATGTCCACTGAACATTATCTAATAAAACCTTAACTATATACTTGTTTTCGGATGAATAGCTAACCTGTGTTTCAATTGGAGTGGTTAATTTCGCATTATGAGTCCGGGCTACACATGGTGGAGCCCAGAAATTAGTACCTCTAGTTATTCGATCTTGAAATTCATCAGAAAGAATATACATATTATCACTTTCTAATTTTTTTTGGTCTATAGGCTGAAAGAAATCTTTTTGTATATCAGCAACAGTTTTATCTTTTTTGTTAAATATTTCATCTGTGATTTTTTCTACATATTTAACTGCTTTTGTCTCACCAGCTAAGTTAGGTTCTGGCTGGTCTATTGGTGAAAGAGAATATTCAGACGGTAGTGTGGATTGAATTATTGTCGTTCTATCAGATGACCCCATGACTAAATTATTCAAAGATACTTTCATAAATTCTTTTGGTGATAATGCAAAAAACGAAAAAATACCAACAACTAATAAAGATGTTGAAACTATAACGAAAAGCACGGCTTTATTTTTTAAGCTTTTTATATTCATAACTTTGCCATCTCTCTACTAAGAATGGGTATTATCTCTAGGCTCAACTCACTAGCTTTTTCACCATTCGCTAGATAATCAGTAACTGCTTCGGCTAATGTCTCGGGGTAAAGTTGTTTGCCATTTTTATCCTGTTCGGCGGCGTATCCAGAGATATCATTTATCATCTCGGACTCGGTTTGTTGTTTGCGACCACCGCTAGTTTGCTTAGATTGGGCGTTTTTTACAGCTTCTTTTACGATTTTGGTCGATATATCATACCCATTCCAAATCTCTACTAATTTGTAGTAATCATTCGGATCAGATGTCGCCAATAGGTCCTTGAAACCCACTTCTTTAAGAGCAAGCATGTATTCCATACTATGACCTACTTCGTGGGCGTAAACATAGGAGTAGTCAGTATTTTTTGGATGAAAATTTGCTTTTATGTCATTTTCGTAGTTGTTTTTTGCTTTTTCAATATTCTGAGTAGTAAACATTAATGAACTCATAGTAAGATCAGAATAGGTACTAGTGAATGCACCTCCGGTATCAAGTTCTTTTGGCTGAAAACCGCCATAAGTACCGTTGTCTAGTTGAGCTAATAAAAATGAGTTGACACCTGAAATTGCTTGAGGAAATTTTTCATACAAACGAAGTAGTACGCTTGCGGATAAATTTAAATATGAAGAATCAGCAGCACACAGATCTACATAATAAGCCTGTGTTTTGTCCTGCATTGACTTACTTGATTCAGCCGCCTTTGTGTCGGTACATTCCAAATTTATAGAGGCGCTTTTTTGCTTCAGTTTTTCGATCAATTCTTCTCTGTAAGCAACCTGTTCAGTGGCATTTATTTTTCCGATTTCGTTAATATTATGAGTTGAAACACTAGTAATAACTCCGCAACTTCCCGTGTCGTCTGATTTTTCGCTACATATTAAGGCAGCAGCATCGGCAAAATTATACGGAGAGGTCGCAAATATAATTCCAAAACCTATAATAACCAGTAGCGAAAAAACTACACCGGCTATAACTAGGTAGACTCTTTTTGGGCCCATATCGGCAATCGCAGGATGTAGAACAACATCATTGTGAACTGTTTGATTTTGGGTTATAGTGTTTCCACATTTACCGCAAAATGCAGCTCCAGGCTGTAATTGATTGCCGCATTTTGAACAAAAAATAACCATCTACCCCCATTATTTTGTCATCAATTTCTTAGTTTAAATATAGCATAAGAATCATATCATTAACAAATATGAATAATCATGAATTCTATTTGATGCTATAGTAAAATTATATATATGGAGGTAACAATATGGAAAAAGGAACATCAAATACTCAACCAGTTGAAACAAAAAACCCAGAGCCAGTGTCTAATCCCACGCCAAGCCCTACGGTAATTAACACCCAAAAAACAAATGGGGTAGCAGTAGCAGCAATGATAGTCGGTATAATTGCATTCGTTGTCGCATGGGCTCCATTTATTGGCTTTGTAACTGGAATTGTAGCGATAATTTTGGGTATTATCGGATTAAAAAAGACGACTGAAAAAGGGATGTCGATTGTTGGAATTGTAACTGGTGCTATGTCGGCATTAAGCAGTTTAGTGATCACACTTATGTTTATTGCAGGTATTGCTTTGATTGGTGGAGTTGCATCAGAAATTGATAATGCCGCTGATAGCTACAACACAGAACAACAAGCCAAAATTGAGGCAAAAAAAGATTTTAAAAAAGACGAAACGGCTGTATTCGGAAATTTCGAGATTAAAGTAAACTCTATCCAACGTAATTACACACCAGAGGATCAATACATGGCAGCAGGTGAAGGTAAGGAACTAGTTGTCGTAAATGTAAGTATAAAAAATATAAGCAAAAAATCGGAGTTATTTAGCGCATATGATTTAGGTCTGAACGTTAATGGGGTATCAAACTTTTCGACTTATCAAGTAGTTGTACCTGAATTCACAGGTGGGGATATATCAGCAGGAGCCACATCTATTGGTAATATCGTATATGAAATAACAAAAGATGCAACAGGGTTAAAATTACAACATACTGAAAATGTTTATAATAGTAAAAAAGCAAAATCAGAAACGTTAACTTATACACTAGTAATTTAATTTGGTGAACCCGACAGGATTTGGTCACGTTCCGCGGTCACAGATAATTTGCCTTGCAAATTTCCGCGACCCCGCCTCAGTCGTTGACGTTCGTCATCCGGCTTCCGACCTTGCGAATGTTCGCTGAACATTCTCACCCGAAACTTCGCGACTGGCAACAAGTTGCCATCGGAAGGTTTCCTTGCGAACTGCCGACTGGCAGTTCTCACCTCTGACCTTCTCTAAAGACTATCAGTGTTCAAACCATCAGAATAAACCATAAAAAAAGACCCATCTAAAGATGAGGCTTATTTTATGGTGAACCCGACAGGATTTGAACCTGTGGCCTTCGGCTCCGCAAGCCGACGCTCTATCCAGCTGAGCTACGGGTCCAAAAATGTAGGGCCATACTATCCACTATAAGTGAAAAAGTATAGCCCTACTTTTCATGTAACTAGAAGGTGCTTTCAGCCAGAATAAAATTCAGCAGAATACCAAATATTGTATCATAATTCCAGACTAGACGATACACTTCGAACCTATAAAAGTTTAAAGACGCAATTTTCTAACAATAATATCGATTGCGTCAAGTTTAAGTTCCTTCATTGGCAATCTTGAACCGAAAATATCGACGATTTCCTCACCAGCTTCTTCTGGAAAATACACAGATGTAGAAAGAGATAAACGCTTAACAGGAACTAGCATAATTGAATGCTGACCCTGGTCATTAATAAGCCCGAAGGCTTTAAACTCGCTAAAATGATGTAGCTTCTCTCCGACGTACAATCCTTGATCACTACTCAGTGTGTAGTCAATAATTCGCGGAGGCCGACTTGAAAATATAATCACCGAAAAAGCCATCACGACTATCAGAACAGAGAATGTATATGACTGCAAAAAAAATATATCAGCGGCAATTAATGCCAAAACAACAATCCCAAAAATTATAAACCATACTATATTTTTATCCTTGGTTATATATTCACTAGCGCTCCAATGTAGTGGATTATCATCTTCGTCCACTTCATTAGAATCATTTTCAGGTTTTGTTCGTGAATCATCTAGGGCTTCAGGTTCATTATCGTCCGGATTAGGAGTATAAACTTCGGAAATCTCATCCTCTTCTTGTTGCTTGTTTATCCCATCGCTTCGCTGTTCAGTTTCCATAAATTTAGTATAGCATGAGAGGAATGACTATATAACTAGTTTAAAGAGCACCTTTATCTGTAAGATCCTTCATTTGAGCTTCCCGTTTCTCAGGAGTTAAAAACTGCTCCTTTGGAATATCTTTCCATGATTCAAAAGCACTGGATATATCAGGTGCTTTTGTAGCCTCAACTGTCATCACTAGTTGTGGGTTTAAATCGTCAGACTGATGTGTTTGCTCTAGTTCAGTTGAATCAACGACTGCGTCAATGTCTTCCTGTATAGAATCAGGAGAAGCCTGTTCGATTGGATCATTATCTTTTTCCATATTTTCAATTCCTTTTTTTTGTTTTAAACATTATTTGATATTACTTTAGCATAATTACCATAAGTTGTTAATTAGTTAAACCCGAATTATTTTTATGAATTAATGTGTATAAGAAGTTTATATCAGGTTAGAAATCTTTTTATTAGTTAGGGTGTTAGTATTGATTATTGCTTTAATATAGTATATAATATAATAAATGCTAGATCAGGAATATAGCTCTGAAAAAATCGAAGAGCAAAGCACCCACAAAGAAATGCTTGAGCTTATTCTTAGCCGTGAACTTAGCCCTGATTCAATCGATGATTATGCAAATAGTGCACTGGTTGATTTAATCGATCTTGTCAAAAAGACTGTGAGCAACTTTAACATGCCAAGAGTTATAGAGTATGATTCAAAAAGAGACATGGAAGATGCTGCTTTTAGTTATTATGGCTTGGGTGATATCGAAATAGTACTTGACTATGTAGCAGAAAAAGCGAATGAAATTAATAATCTCGACATGATTATCTCTGGTGCTGAGGCGTGTAGAAAAATAATTGTACCACCCGATACTGCAGAATATATTGACGGAGATGGCGGTAAATTTGAAAAGAAAAAAATCACACCACGCCTAAAAACACTTCTTTTTATTCTTTGTAATGATTTCGACGTAGATATTAATGATCCGGAACAATTAATTATAAAAAAAGGTGAAGTCAGTCAAAATATGATGAGGAGGGAGCCTTATTTCCAGGTTGTTGCGCCGAAGCTGGAACGAACTATATTAATATGTGACGAAGAAAAGAACGCCACTTTCATATTTGATTTATCTCTAATGGAAGAAGCTAATATTTCTAGCGACAATGTAACTGACCTTACTAAAAGTAGATTAAACGACCTTATTTCAGAAACTCCGATGTTAGGTTCAAGACTAAAATACTCTAACCATTTTGTGGATAGACTGATCTGCGCGATAGACAAACCTGGTAATACAAGAAGTGAATCAATTAGTACAGAAGTGACACATAAAAGTAATTATCTTTACCCGAAGGCACCTGAAGGAGTAGCTTCATTGTCGGTTTTTGCGAAAAAATTAGGGGTTTCGCCGATGACTGTATCTAAATTTCTACCTGTATTAAGTGAAAATATCGGCAATTTGTCAGTTTATAGGTTTGGCACAAATCACTCTCAAGGCTATACAACTAAACAGCAATCCATAATTGAAAAATATCTGGTTGATAACGGTATTCTTGTTGAAAAAGCACCTGATGGAATTTTGAGCATATTTGGAATATCACGCGACCTGTCAATGGCACATCATCCAGTTCAAAACGCGATTGATAACTTAGGGGAAAATATTGGTCCGACAGATATATACAGATTTGGAGGAAAAAGGTGCACTGGCTTTACACCAGAACAGCAAAATCTCATCAAAGACTATATATATGGTGTTGGCGGTCGGGCAGAAGAAGCTCCGGATGGTTATCTCTCTATCAGAGGTATTTCACTTGAACTAGAGGTAAGTCAGGATGCAGTAGATGGGGCTGTAAAGAAACTGCAAAATAAGTTAGGTGAAATTAGTATATATAAATTCAAGACCAAGTCAGTTCGAGCCTACGATAAAGAACAGCAAGACCAAATACGCAATTATCTAGACAAAAAAGGGTTAATGTCGGCTAAACAAGCAACATCTGAAATTACTTCAACCTATTCACTTTCAGAAAACCTAGGCGTAAGTCATCCAACAGTTGTCAAAGCCGTAAATAAGTTAAAAAATGAGATTGGTCAAATAGATAAGTATAGGTTCAACACAGTTATTGCCGATGGTTTTACGGTTGAACAACAAGATATAATTCGTGCCTACATATACAGCAATAGTACGATGTACGAGCAAGCTCCATCTGACATAGAGTCAGTTTGTAGCTTAGCCCGAAAATTGGGTACAACTGATTACACGATAAACACTGCCATAAGAGAGCTTGGGGGGAAAATTGGCGTTATTAACACTTATCGGTACGGTAGTGTGACTGCAAAAGGCTATACATTAGAACAGCAGTCAAAGATTCGACAACAAATTACCGATCACCACCCGAGAAGTAATTTAAAATAAAAAACGGAGACAAAAGGTCTCTGTTTTTTATTTGGCGGAGGAGGGGAGATTCGAACTCCCGCTCCAGGTCTCCCCAGACTAACGATTTAGCAAACCGTCCCCTTAAGCCACTTGGGTACCCCTCCACTAATATTCCTAAAAGGTACACTTATGCCATTTACGTGATAGCAAACCGTCAATTTATTTGCGTTTCACGCATAAGCCACTTGGGTTACACTCCATAATGGAACTCGCTTATTATAGCATAAAATAAGTGTTAAAAAATATATTTATATCTTTAAATTTCTAGGAATTCGTCTTGCTTCGTTCGGCCAACCAAAGCTCTTTGACCATTGAATAATGAACCTCTGTAGATTTTTGTAATTCATCAAAAATAAGTTTTAATTTTGGATCATCAGTTTCATGAACACCAAAAAATCCATGTTCAAGTAATGAATTCTCTAGGTCCATGCTTATCGATAGAACCTGTAATGATGATAGCTCGTCAGTTTCTGTTCTAGCAATTTGTTCATTTATGTATGTGCTAAAACTTTCTACTACCTCAATTTTTATTCTGTCGTCATCAAAAGGTACAACACCTTGACTAACCATATTATGCAAGTCTCGCAGCCAACCAGCATGGTCAGTCTCATCATGGGAAATATGCTTCCAAAATTCATATTCTTCAGGCAAGATTAGCGAATATTTTTTATACAATTCGCTCATTAACTCTTCGTTTTTCATAAGGCCGTTGATTATTGTTAGCTCTTTTTTTGATGAATCTATCATATAAACATGATACCAATTTATTAAAAAAATGAACAGGGAACCATGTTAAACTATAACTTTACTAACTCATGCATTATTTGGAAGACATCACAAAAGTAATGTCACTATATTTTTGGCATATGATTTTTTATAAGCGAAAAATCTTTGTAGGGATAACAATCTCGGGAGCTGACTCGTTTACCCTGACTCTTTCACTACTCATAAACGTTGGTCGAATTGCTCGTCTTACGTCTTTGTATGTTCCTGCGTTTTGAGGTAATCCTTCAACTGGTCGAGATGTATCTACTATTGAACTGCTTATCTGCCTATGCTTATCACGTTTAAAGTCTAGCGGATGAACGTGTGTTTCAACCCATTCAGCATCGTATCCTAACCTATACAGCTGATCTATCCAATAGTCAAAATCTTCCTGATCAACAAATACATCCATATCTTCAACAGCAACGCCGTTTTCGTCGATTACCTGCAATTCAAGAGTGTTGGTGTTAGATTTTGTTTGAGTATTTTCCATTAGAAACCATGGCGTATCTTGACAAATATCTGACGTTCGCCTTGCAAATATGATGCCTCGTCTCTCTTCAATCCGCTCACCATCAGGGTTGTAAGTTTCAAGGAATTGGTCCTCAACGCCGTCAACAGAAAAACTTATTGTCCTATTCTCAATAATATCTCCCTGGGTACTATTTGCTACTTCTTGACCAAAGCTGTGTGGGTTATTTGATTTTGCACCCACCTCCGAGCGTAGATGACCATCTTGCAGTATAAGAAGCGCGTTTTTGGCCGATGTAGCATGTGTAACAACACTGTCTGAGCGAAGCCTTTCTAGGAAACTCTTTGCTTGTTTTTGCCTTTCAATAATCGTTTTAAGGATATTTACAGGTGAGTCTTCACCAAATTGGTCTGTTGACCCAGCCATGCTACCAAGTGCAGATGATATCCTGTCTAGTTCTTCATCTGTCAGTAGGCTGTCAAACATTTCAGATGGTCTATTTAGAGGCCCTTTAAGCAAGTCAGCTAATTTATCTATATCCCAGACCTCACTACTATCTGTATAAAGGGTTTGAGTTGCAAATTTACTATCGTTATTATCGTGTAATTTCTTAAACTTTTTATATTGCTGGCCGAATAGGCTAGTGGCAAATTCCGATACCACATCTTCTGCCTGAGTTGTAAGATCGTTTTTAACAAGACTCGTTGCCTCGAGATGATACACGCTTTCCCCACCTGATATGTCACCGAAAAGTACTTTTGCGTCTGGAGTTTCGATGCTGCCTATCCAGTCGTAACCCCTGTGAGACTCAGAGCTAAATTTACCGCTCGTTAAGGTTATCTTTTCACTGATTTGAGATATTTCTTTTGCTATTAACAATATTTCAGCTTGAAGACGAGCTCGTTTAGCCGGGTCTTTTTCAACTTTAGCTTCTTCTGCAATCTCGGCCAATCTAGTCTCGCTGAATTCTTTTATTTCATCTACGTTATGACGAAATTCTTGGTAGGCCGCAGTCTCTTTGACTCTATAGGAGCCACCTGAGAGCCCAGATTTGATTTCAGCTTGTTCAGACTCTATAGACGCTTGTTCGGTTTTTTGTTCGGCGAGTCGCTGCTCGTGAGCTCCCAGTGCATATGTGTACATTTTGTCTCGATATCCTCTAGAAATGGTGTGGTGTATTTTTTGTAGTATGCCAGAATTAGAGGGTAGGTCCTGTTTCGATGGTCCAATTGGTTGTAAGCTGGACAGCCTGTCAATTTTTTTGTACACAGCTTCAAGTCTGGAGCTTAGTTCGCTGTCTCTCACAAGCATTTCTGTATGTGTGGCCTCATCATCAACTCTTGCCAACTCTGCTCGTTCGTCTGTCAGTTCAATCTCATGCATTAGTGACGCCACTTCTTGTAGCCTCGGGTCCAATATATCATCAAGATCGACACCGCTAGCTTCTGTTTTAATTGCGCTGAGATGCTCGGCTCTAGACTCAAGGTCAGATATCAATACTTCTAAGGCGGATTGCTGCTCTGGTGTTCTGGAAGAGATAATAGTACCGTCAATGTCTAGAGCCCGCACAGCGATCTCTGGACTATCTTCTACATCACCAACCTTTTCTTGGCTCCTCAAAAAATCATCTACCTCATCGGTGATAGTAGAATCATTGGTGTTTTTAGGTTCTATTTCGGTTGTTTGCATGTTTTCGTTTTAGTTGTATTTATTAATATTTATAGCAAATTTTTACATATTTGTCAAGTTGCATATCGGCCTTTTATCTCTTTTGCTCATTCACGAAAAAATGTAAAAACTTTTTCGTTTCAATCGCTTCGCCGAACACGCGGTTGCGTCGACTACGTCGACGCCCGCAAGTTATTATCTTGGCCTGCGCAAATTAAAACAATGACCAAAATGGTCACTGTTTTAATTTGGCGGAGAGGGCGAGATTCGAACTCGCGGTACCATTGCTGACACGACAGTTTTCAAGACTGTTCCCTTAAACCACTCGGGCACCTCTCCAGATTGGTAGATAGTAGGTAGTGATTTGCTATCTAATCCGCATTATTATACCATCTAACACCTACCGAATACTACCTACTAACTCAGCGTCTGCCTGGCAACCACCTTCACCCAAACATACATCGCACAAACTCCGCGAATTAATATTCATCTTATTACTAACTCGCTATTAATGAGTTAAGGTAATTAAGATTATCTAAATTACTAACAGCTCGTCAAAACTGTTTTGGATTAACTTACGCCACATCGATGGGCATCTTGCCAAGGATGGGATATAAAATATCTATAGTATTAATTTTCTTATCATAGTTAACCACATATTGAGGTTCACCATCTTTAGCTATTGTATTGCCGAATATATGTTCGCAGATATCAGTCACTCTTCCTTGGAAATTGACTAATGTATCGAAGTCTGACTGAGCCCGAATTATTATACATTGCCTCGGATAGCTCCATTCTGGCTGTTGTCGCTCCTCGGTCGCAACCGTTGTTTTTACCCGCATTTCACTACTAACAGAAAGTATCTCATTTGTAGCCCTCTGAAGTAATTCCTGAATATTTTTACCTTGGTCAAGTATATTATCTATACCCATATATACCTTTCTTGTATTTCTACACAAGGATAACATATTTACAAGATTATAACTATTAGGGCACACATATGATTTATCCTAAAATAACAAACCTAAGTCCCCCGACATGTCCTGTCGCACTTGACTAACTTACTCTTTTGTGCTAATATAACAGTAGTAACCATGCAAACACAAAAAATGGAAAATAAACCAATGGAAACACCAGAAACTCTGTACCGCGGCGTCGTTTTGCCGGCTTCTGAGGTACACTCTGGTCTATTAACTCAAGACTTAGCACCTGGATCAGGAAAAATTGACGACCAAGGCCGCAAAGTTGTTCACGACGGGAACGAATATGGTGTTTATATGACCGATAACCCGTCGATGGTAAAGTCTGCGTATGGTTCACCGCCTGATTACGGTGATGATTTACCAGATAGCCCATCATTTAAATGGAGGGGGGTTCCAGGAATCAAAGTGCAAGCACCACGTGTTGGCATAACTTATCAAATAGACACCAATGGTTTAGATGTAAGAAAACCTTTCATTTTAGATGTATGGCAGAGTCATTACAATAATGGATTTAAAGGTGATGAATGGATAAGTGATTCAGTTCCGGCCACAAACCATGAAATTACAAGGTTAAAAATTGGACGAGACATATTACATGACCCAAAGGTTATTGAGGTGAGTGACGACCCAGAAATTGCATTTGAAGAGTTAAGGATGGAAATAGATCGACGTCTTGGTAGACTCGCAGTCGCATGCGACATAATAGAATCACTACCAGCAAGCTCCCGATTAAATGATTTTCGAATAAAAGAAGTTCTGGCAAATATACCTGGCTAATTAAGTGTCTGTCTAGCAATTACCGCCACCCATGCATGTTCGGCGCCGGCATCACGCAAAGCTTGCGAAGCGTATTTTATCGTAGCCCCAGTAGTTATAACGTCATCTAGTAATAAATAGGGAACCGAGCTATCCAATTTGGCAGCCACTTCAAATGCCTGCTTTGCCTGCAAGTCACGTTGCTTGGCAGTCGACTGACGTTGCTTGGTGTTCGTTTTTCGCTGAACCAATTGTTGGCATTTTAAGTTCCTAGCTTTTGCGACATACCTAGATACAAGCAACATATGATCATAACCTCGTTCGCGGATGCGAGCTGGGGTAGTAGGTATCGGTATAATAATCGTGTCTGTAGGAAGTTCTGGTAGAATTCCCAATAATAGGTCACCGAGGTCTTTATAAGCCGACCAGGCTCTTTCAAACTTGTACAGTCCTATCAATCTCTGTAGCGTACCAGATCGTTCACCAACAACCCAGACCTTTTCACAATTCGATCTACAACTAGAACATAAGGAAGTGTGTCGCGTAGGCCTGTTGCACCACACACATGCAGTTTTACTATCCAGACTGATGTTATATTTACAATTGTCACATAACAGACTGCCTATTTTATCGCACCCACAACAGTAGTGTGGAGATATAAAAGATAATATTCTATCAAGCATTGTGATTTTTACGTTTAGATAGCCCCTGCGGTTGATTATACTTGATATGTTGGTTATAATGTGAGAGACTATTTGTCAATAGAGCCTAGGGAAAGTGGAGGATATCATGGCCCGTAAACAAAA
>JBAXKN010000007.1:0-31008 GCA_037135295.1 Candidatus Saccharimonadota bacterium | reverse complement strand
CCCATGGCGCTGGGGAAATACCTGTTCTCATTCCGAACACAGAAGTCAAGCCCAGCAGCGGCGATTATACTGCCACAAGCGGGAAACTAGCACGGTGCCGAATTATAAGAAGACCATCCGAATAGGATGGTCTTCTTCTTTTTCTTTCTTGTGATAGAATGGAAGCACTAGGAATAATTTCCTTATAAAAACAAAAAAATATTCAAATGATAAAATTAACACGTAAAAAATGTGTAGGAATAGCTATAGCTGTAGTAATTGTAATTATTTTGGCTATTTTTTCGATGGTTGTTTTGTCATTTTCCGAAAAGTCGGTCTCGGCACTTGGGTTACAATACAACTCCGTAAATCAAGCAATTAATGAGCCACTTGTCATTAAAATGAATAAAAAAATACGTGATGTTGATATACAGAGTATTGTTATAACACCTAAGATTAAGGGTAAGTGGGAATTTAAGCGCGGTGATATATTACAAGGTGATGAATTACTGTTTAGACCAGATTTAAATTTTCAAGTAAATACAAAGTATGAAGTCTCTTCAATAAATATTCAACGTTGGGTATTTGGATCGGTAAAGTTATCTGGAATAACAGTTACTACTGAACCCGCACCGGGACTAACTAATACAGGACTTATTGCCTTACCTAGTGATAGCACAATTGCCGCTGATTATAAGTTTAGTTTGTCCGCAAAACACTCAATAGATTTACAAATAAAAACAAATCCATTAGTTAAATTTACCAGAAAGTCAGTAGGTGATAATAGTTATACATGGCAGTCGGAAACTTTGTTGCCACAAGGTCAGACACTAACGATTGATATATACGATGCAAAAACTAATACCGTTTTAGCCACTAAAAGTGTGAAAGTAGCAGCAGAGCCAAAGATTAGTTTTAATAAATCTACATATTTTAGCCAAAATGATGTAGCACAGATAACGTTTAGTGATGCGATAAAATCTCCAGCATCTGATTCAATCACTTTTGATATAGCTGGTAGTGGTAGTTGGAAATCGCCTACGGAGTACGACTTTATACCTACAAATGTTAGTCCCGGCATGACATACAATTATAAAGTCAAAGGAAATTTACGAACTCAATCTGGTGGAATTCTAACTCAAGATTTTAATGGTAGTTTTAGTACAACTGGAGCGGTATTCGTTGTGGGTTCGTCTCCTGGAGGATTGGAATTAGCACAATCTTCAGAATTGATTAGTTTTTCGTTTGATCAACCAGTTGAAAAAGCATCAGTTGAGCAGAGATTTTCGATTTCATCAGGTATTATTTCAAGTGTTTATTGGCAAGATGATAAAACATTTTTCGCAAAGGTAGTTGACTTAGGTTACCAGCGTACATTTACCGCAACTATTGCAGCAGGTGTGAAAAATGCTGGTTTTGGGCTGCCTAGTATTCAGGCTTTTAATGTTTCTTTTACGACAGAGGCAAGAATAACTAAGTATGATGTACCTTTTTATAAACAACAACATACTGCAAGCTGTGCGGCAGCATCTTTAAGGATGATATTGGTATTTAAGGGTGTAAGTGTCGGTAGTGATATGGAGGTAGTCCAACGTATGGGTTACAGTCCAAGACCTATGGATAAGTCGACTGATCCACCCATTTGGGACGATCCAGGTCAAATGTTTGTCGGTGATATTAATGGTAGCCTAAGTAAGGGTACTGCTGCTGGTCCAGATGCTGGCCCAGTAGTAAAGGCTGCACAAAGTTATGGACGTGGTTCTTCGTTTGTTACCGGAGCTAGTGTTAATTGGATAGCTTCGCAGTTAAATAATGGCCATCTGGTAGTAATGTTTGGAGCGCTTAAAAACACGAATAATTTTATTACTTGGCAGACTTCGAGTGGTGGGACTGCAAGGATGAATACTTCAAGCCACGCAAGGGCTGTCGTAGGAGTTAAAGGGGAACCCAATGCACCAATAGGATTTTGGGTTAATGATCCGTATTTATCGAGTACACAGTACTGGACCGCCAGTCAATTACAGGAAAATATCAATTTGGATGCATATCAACAAGCTGTTGAAGTCGAATAAAAATAAAATCTAACCACTAAAAACGACCGCTCTCGCAGAGACGGTCGTTTGATTTGAATCAAATTTGGATTCAAACAGGTGCTTAATAATATTATAGCACAGGCTGGATAATTGCAACTGTAGGATTATAATAAAAATGTACTTATGTATATATTGACAAAAAGCCTATGCTATGGTAATATAAAAACATTCACATATCATGTGTGAGGTAATAACGAGGGTTTTCAGGTTATATTAGCCTGGAGATCTTTTTAATTCGCTACTAGCGAAAGAGGAGATATATTATGGCAGGAACAAAAACTGGTGGACAAAAAGCAGCTGCTAAAAATCTAGCAAAAGATCCTTTCTTTTATGCAAAGATTGGTGCTAAAGGTGGCCGTAATGGTAACACTGGTGGTTTTGCAGCTAACCCTGAACTAGCTCGTATTGCTGGTGCTAAAGGTGGCCGTATTAGCCGTCGTAAAAAAGCTATCGTTACATCTGAAAGTTAATATATCTATTGATTTTCTGATAAAAAACGCACAATCTGTGCGTTTTTTATTTTTTTAACCTATATCTTCTTAGTGCACATGTTCTAGCTTCATTTACCTTCCATTCATTACTACAGACTAAACATGAATAGATATTTTTATTTATCTGCAAGCCAGAAGCTTTACATTTTGGGCAGATACTTCGGCTATGAAGCCAGTCCCTATAGGTATCGAGATTAGATTGGATGAAATCTTCATCAATCGTTACTTTGTAATTTAAGGCCAGTTCTTTTGATTTATCCCAAGCTTTTCTTTCCATTGTAATAAGTTCAATATCACGACTGTAAACAGTGTGGTCAAGTAAAGCATGGGATAATTCATGTAAAAGGAAGCCACAGTTATTACTGCTAGAGTCATAATATACAGTTTGTTCATTGTGTGACCATAAAAAACATGACGATGGTTCAAATTTGATATTGGGAAAATCAATCTTAAGATTTTTTATTAACGAGGTTATCGAGGGCATAATAGTAGCATCCATAAATTACAGCTAATTCTGGGTATTTTGCTTGAGTGAACTTTGGACACGGGATGTGAGGTGGCAACTTTTCTTTCAATAGATCTTGTAGTTGTTTTCCATATTTTTCAAAGTAAGTTCCAATACTACCTCCGATAATAATAATTTCTGGTTGTAAAATTGGTATTAAAGCTAGGAAACCTCGGCTGATCCTGTCGGCTACTTGATTCCAAGTCCTTTTATTTGTGATATCTCGAGCGTATTTCCCGTAGGCTTTGTAAATTGCTCTGCCAGAGGCAAAGCTTTCCCATTCTCGAACAACTCCGTCAAATTCAATGAGTGATCTTCCTGCTTCACTATTACGTAGTGCTGGACTAATGTGACCGTCTATAATTATACCTGTTCCTATACCAGTACTTATCGTTACATATAAAGAGTGTATCGGCTTGGTTTTTAGGAATCTTGTCTCTGAAAGACCTGCTAGATTGGCATCGTTTTCAATATAAATTGGTGTCTTACCTAAAACTCCAGATAATGCTGATGCGACATCAAAATTTTTCCATCCTAGATTATTACACCAAATAGCTACGCCATCATTTACGATACCAGGTATTGCAACAACGATAGCATCAACTTTTTTATCTTTATAATTATCCTGTATAGTACCGCGTAATGTTTTTATATATTCTTTCGGGTCTTTTGGTGTCGCAAATTTTACTTGTTCACCCAATACGCCACTCTTATTAAAGCTGGCAACTAAGGTTTTTGTTCCGCCTGTATCAACTGCTATTAACATATTAATAGTTTATCATAATTTTATGAAGTTGCTTTTATTATATGATAGATGCATAATAAGTATAAGATAAACAGAGGTGATATATGTTTAAAAGACTACGAACAAATCAGGGTGGTTCGGTGGCTATTTATATTATTACAGGTATTTTAATATCTGCTGGGTTAGTGGGAGCGGTTTATTTATTGAATCAAAGAAGTGAAGGTGTGAGAAATGAAAAAGCTAATATTGCATATGAAAAATCACAATTAGCGAAAAAAACAAAAAAAACAATTAATTCAAACACAAATAACACACCAAAGGTTAGCGTCGGAAAAGAAATAGATGATATAAAGAAAGTATCAATTGATTCAAAGGATTTACCAGTTAGCGGTAATGAATTTAGTATAGATAAACTAATAGCCATATATTCATTAGTAGTAGTGATGACGAGTTATATTTTATCCACTCGTGAACTATCGCGCTCTCTTTGACTTGTATCTATATATGGGGTACAATGAATGATAGTCTTGAGGTGTCTGTTTTAAATATGCCTCAGAAATATTAATTTTAAGGAAGGAGTCTGAATAAGACTTATGGCAAAAGCCACAATAACAATGGATGAATTGCTCGCTGCCGAAAGCGACAGTGTCAAGCAATTAACACAAGGCGAATCAATCGTCGGTACAGTTTTATCAATTCGTAAACATGAAGTACTAGTTGATCTAGGTGCACAAGGTATTGGATTAGTCCCAAGACGAGAAGTCGGTTTTTATCGTAATCTCAATATTGGTGATGAGATTACTGCAAGTATCGTAGATACAGAGCTTGATAACGGATATTCTTTATTATCACTTCGAAAAGCAGCAAAAGATCGCGGCTGGGATGAAGTAATTGCTAAAATGGAATCAGGAGAAATTATTGAAGTGTCGCCGTACGACGCAAATCGCGGTGGTTTGCTAGTTGAATACGATGGAGTCAGGGGATTTTTACCCGTTTCTCAATTATCAGCCGAGCACTATCCACGTGTTGGTGGGAGTGATAAAGACGAAATTCTTCAACGGTTAAATATCTTGATTGGAAAAAGTTTAACAGTTCGTATTTTGGATTGTGATCGTAAAGCGAATAAGTTAATATTTAGCGAAAAAGAAGCAATAAAAGACGGTTTATCTGCACGTTTCGATAAATTAACTCTTGGAGACAAAGTTAAGGGTGTCGTTACTGGTGTTGTCGATTTTGGTGTTTTCGTTAATGTTGAAGGCATTGAAGGTCTTGTGCATATCAGCGAAATCAGTTGGGAACGTGTTAATAATCCAGGTGATTACGTAAAAGTCGGTGAAACAATTGACGCAAAGATAATTGCGATTGATAAGGACAGACTAAGTCTAAGTATCAAGCAGCTATCTGAAGATCCATGGATGACAGAAGTTGATCAGTTTAAACCTGGTGATAAGGTCGAAGGAACTATTACTAGAATCACTCCTTTTGGTGCTTTTGTTCAAATTAGCTCATCAGTAGAAGCTTTAGTTCATGTTAGCGAACTTGGTGTTGGTGATGATATCGATCCAGAAAAAGTGTTCACACTAAACGAACGTAAAGAATTTGTAGTTTTAGATGTTGAAAAAGATAGTCGCAAAATTTCACTTAGCTTAGTCAGTAAAAAGACCAAGAAATAATCTAGTTACATAGCTCTTAGGGGCGGAAGGGAGTTTACAGAAATGACCGAAAAAATTATTGTCATAGCCGATTCAGTCACTGTAGGCGAACTTGCTGAGAAATTAAACTTGCCAGTAACAAATTTAATTGGTGAATTGTTTAAAAATGGTATTGTAGCAACAATAAATCAACATATTGATTTTGAGACCGCTACTATAATAATCGAAGAACTTGGAATATTAGATGTTACTTTGGAAAAGAAAACTGCTGCAACAGCAAGTGTTCGCAAGGTACATGAACTATCTGATTCAGCTGTTTCTAGACCACCAATTGTTGCTGTAATGGGTCATGTTGACCATGGAAAGACTAGCTTATTGGATGCTATCTTGAAAACTAAGGTAGCCGAAGGTGAAGCTGGTGGGATTACTCAGTATATTAGTGCATACCAGACTGTTCATGCTGGTCGCACATTGACACTACTTGATACTCCTGGACATGAGGCGTTTGCTGCATTACGACAACATGGCGCTGAATTAACTGACGTAGTGGTTATTGTAGTAGCTGCCGATGATGGTGTAAAACCTCAGACTATTGAAGCAATCAGATTCGCAAAATCTGCAAACGCAAAAATTGTTATTGCTATTAATAAAATAGATAAAGAAGCTGCAGATTCAGCAAGGGTAAAGGCTCAACTTGCGAGTGAGCATGGACTAAATCCCGAAGAATGGGGTGGTGAAATAGTAATGGTTGATGTTAGTGCAAAAACTGGCGAAAATATAGACAAACTACTAGACATGGTTTTATTAGTCGCTGATATTGAAAATCTTAGAGCTGATATCGATATTCCAGCCGAAGGCTTGGTTATTGAGTCACATATGGAAGTTGGTCGTGGTCCAGTTGTAAGACTACTTGTTATGCAAGGCATATTAAAACCTAGTCATTTTATGGTTGCAGGTGCAACATATGGGAAAGTACGTACGTTATTTGATTTTAGTGGAAAAACCATAAAAGAAGCTGGCCCTTCTACACCAGTGACAGTAACTGGATTTAAGGAATTACCAAAATTTGGAGATACTTTTGCAATTGTAAAAAATGAAAAAGAAGCTCGTCAACAAGTTTCGATTGCGCGTATTGAATACGAAAAAAATGCTGCTAGCACAAATATAACTGGTGCAGATTTGCTTAAAATGATGAATCAACAACATGAGTCACAGGATTTAAACGTCATAGTAAAAGCAGATGTGCAAGGGTCTTTAACCTCTGTAGTAAATAGTTTGAAAATAATTGATACTCAAGGCGAGATATCGCTACGTATTATTGGCAGTGGTGTTGGTAATATATCTGAGAATGATGTTAGGTTAGCCGCAGATAGACAGACAATAATCTATGGTTTTAATGTTAACTTGTCGCCTGCAGTTAAACGACTTGCTACAAGAGATAATGTTCAAATAAGAATATTTGATGTTATCTATAAACTACTTGATGATGCGCGTGAATCAATGGAGGCTTTGCTTGCACCAGAAGTTATTGAAACGGAAATCGGTGAATTAACCATAAAGGGTATATTTAGAACACTCAAGGATGAAATTATTGTTGGAGGTGAAGTCACTAGTGGGAAAGTTAATTCTGGAGTGTTAGCTAGGGTGAAACGTGGTAAAGAACAGTTGATGGAAGTTGTAGTTGAAGGCGTCAGGCGCCAACAACAAGAAGCTAAAGAAGCATTCGAGGGCGAAATGTGTGGAGTTAGTTTAAAAACTCCTAAAAAATTATTGATTGAAGAGGGTGATAAGCTTGAATTTTTTACTCGCGAAATAGTAAAAAGAACTCTAAAATAAAAATTGTTAATCAAATTAGCGATAAAATACTAGCGAAAATCCAATCCAAGCTATATAGTAAATATATATATTTACACTAAATAGTTCCTAGGAGAACAAAATTATGTTTCAACTTGACGATAAATTCTTAGAAGATATTGGATTAAACGAACTACCGGAAGAGCAGAAAAAACCTTTCTTGCAACATATTTATGATGAACTTGAATTGAGAGTTGGGACAAAATTATCCGATGGCATGAATGATGACCAACTTGAAGAGTTTGAGTCGATTATTGATAGAAAAGAAGATGTAATAAACAACTGGATATCTGTTAATGCGCCAGAATATCATAACGATCCTGGTTTTTCACAACTTCAAAAGGCAACAGGTCTTGATATAAATGATAAAAATTTGCTAGCAGAATATACTGCAACTAAATGGTTAGAAGTTAATCGCCCAGATTATCGTGAAGTTGTAACTCAAGTTCTAGATGGACTTAAGAGCGAAGTTATTGCTGGTCGTGACACAATTCTAGGAAAATAATTTATAAATAGCCATTAATAAAATCTTGATTTGTCATAGATCTTCCACTAGGGGCTGTTAACTCATCTATTGATAGGTATTTTTTATCTTTTGCAATTATGTCTAATTTATCTTCTTTTTCATTTGAAACATGTGATTTTAATATAGTTATTAGATGACCATTAATAACCATTTTTGTTTTAGGGAACCCAACATGAGCTCTTATTAAGCGCTCCGCTTCACCTGCAGAAATTTCATTTAGATTAATTTCATTATTTTTTTTGTCTAATAGTTTACAATATGTTGCTCTTTTATCGTCCTGAAATACTGGCATTATTGAACCATTTAATATCCCTGGTAGTAAATCTATCAATATTTTTGAACCAAAATAGGCGAGTGCCTTGCGTAATTCTATACGATTTTCATCACCATTCAGTTTATAAATTGATTGACCGTAAATCGGACCAGCATCCATTTCTTTAGTTAATTTAATTATCGATATCCCAGTTTCGTCATCACCATTTTCGATAGCAGACTCAATAGGCGAAGGACCACGATATTTTGGTAACAACGAAGGATGAACATTGATGATACCAGGAATAAATAAATCAATTGTTGATTTTGGAATAATTTTTCCAAAACTTGCCAACACACCTGCTATATGGAATCCTAAACTATTAATTTTTTCATTAATTTCAGATATTTTTTGTGGTTGCCACACCTCGATGCTGTTTTCTAATGCTATTTTTTTAACGTATGATTCTACATATTTTTGTCCACGACCACTTATGCTGTCTGGCTTCGTTACAACGGCAATAATATCGTAATTATCATCGATTAGTTTTTGTAAAACAATCGAACTAAAATTATCAGTCCCAAAGAATATTATTTTTTTTGACATATCTTTCATAGTCTAATGGTTGTAATTCGCCATCCTTGTCTAATTTAAAAAATGCATCTTTATCATCACGTATATGATCAATAAAGACGATTCCATTTACGTGATCAACTTCATGTTGAATTATTCTTGCTAAAAATCCATCAGCTTTAAAACGTACATCATTACCATTTATATCCTTTGCTTTGACGCGGATTTTACTGTATCTTGGTACCATTCCATACACATCAGGGACACTTAGGCATCCTTCAAAATCTTTTGTGATTTCTCCCTCGAATTTAATAATCTGCGGGTTAATCAGAGCTGTAAAATCACTGACCGATTTGTCGTCAAAATCACTTCTAACTATCACTATTTTTTTTAGATGATTTATCTGCACGGCAGATATTGCCGCACTAATTTCATGAGTTCTTGATTTCTCCCAGTCAAGCACTGCATCTGTCATATCATTAATTATTTTTAATGTTTCAGATGATACGAATTGAACTTTTTCAGATTTTTGTCTCAGACGTGGATTCGGTAGGGTGATTATATTTCCTTTTTTCATTATATTAATTATACCAGGGGCAGCTATAGTAGGCTAGTCGGATCTAGTTCATATTGCCAGTGGGTGGATGGCATAAGCTTTAATGCATCTATTAAGTATTCACGTTTTGGACTTTTTAGGGTCAACTGCCAGCGGTATGTATCGTAGCGTCTTTCGTAAAAAGATGGGGTTGGCCCAAATATCTTTATTTTACTATTAGCTTTTGAGATTAGCTCACGAGCAAGTTTTTGAGAGTTTATAATAGCTGCAGACTCTGATTTATAAATACAAGTTAATTTTAATAAATAAGTAAAGGGTGGAAATAAGCCTTTTTTTCGTTCACCTAGTGTATGTACATAGAATGATTCGTAGTCTTGAGCTATCCCATAGATAATACTAGGGTGATCAGTTTGATATGTTTGGATAATAACATTTGTTTGGTGTTCATTACGTCCAACACGACCAATAACCTGGGCAAGTAATTGAAATGTTCTTTCGTTTGTATTAAAGTCTGGGATTGAAAGACCAGCGTCAGCCTGAATCACACCCACCGTTCTTAGGTGCGGTAAATCAAGGCCTTTAGCGACTATTTGTGTGCCAATTGCGATGTCAATCTCTCCACTATATAATTCTGGATATCTGCTATTAATAGTATCTTCGTTGTTGTTGTCAGTATCAAATCTTGCGATATTGGCTTTAGGGAATAGTCTACGTAGTTCCGATTCTATTATTTTTGTTCCTATGCCTTTATGAATAATATTTACACTGCTGCATACTGGGCATGATGTTGGTATCTCTGTCTTATAGCCACAAATATGGCAATTTAATATATGACTATCACCATGAAGTGATAGCGGCAGGAAACAAGTAGGACATTCAGCCGCCCAGCCACAATCTTGGCATAAAGTTGTAGTAGCGCTTCCACGACGATTATGAAATATTAATACCTGTTTTTTTGCCTGCAGTGTATTTAATATTTGTTCCAGTAATTGATTTGAAAAAAACCGATGTGTTTTAAAGTTTAATCTTTTTTTCATATCTACAATAGAAATACTTGGTGGAACACTATTTTTTCGAGCAACTTTTGTTAGAGAAAGTATAGGACGACCAGATCGTTCGGCTAGATACCTATCTGTCACATTCGGAGTTGCGCTACCAAATATAACTTTTGCTTTATGGAAACGACCAAGCATAGTAGCAGCCCTAAGAGCTGAATATTTTGGAGATTGTTCTTGTTTATAGCTTGGTTCGTGCGCTTCATCAACGATTACCACTCCGATATTTTTTATTGGTGTGAAAAGTGCCGATCTAGGGCCAATAACGACGTATGGTTCCGAGCTTAGTAATGCTTTTTCCCAGATTAAATGCCTTGTTGATTCTGTCATTTTTGAGTGGGTAACAACCAAGTTTTTAAAATGGTTTGAAAATTCAGAGATTAACTGTGAGGTTAGTGCGATTTCGGGTACAAGAATAATCGACGATTCTCCAATACTAATGGCATGTTTGCAAATACTTATATATACTTCTGTTTTCCCCGAACCGGTTATACCCTGTAGTAAAAAGGTGCCATGTTCACTACTATTTAAATTTTTTATAATTAACTTCTGTTCAACATTGAGCACATTATTTGTTCGTTTTCGTTTTGTAATTTCAGGTGATTCATACTTTTTTTTGCGTTTTTTTTGCAGACCACTAGGTAGAATAGTTTGTAGAACTAGTGCAAGTGAACATACATAATAATCTGACATCCACAATGCTAGATCTACTAGCTGTTTTGGTAATGGCGTTTCTTCTATTATTGATGCTATTAGTTTTGTTGGATATTTCGGTTTAGTAACTTTTTGTATAACCACGCCAACTATCTGATTTTTTCCAACCTCTATATTAACAATTTTTCCAATGTCAAGTAATGAATCATACTCATAAGTAAAAGTCTTACTGTCTGTACGAATTATTTTAATTGGCGCAACCTCATAGTAGTGCATATTTACTATTATACTGATAAACTGTAATATATGTATTTTGAAAATCGTGAGCAGGCTGGGCAAATTTTAGCTGACGAACTATTAATTCAATATCGCTATGAAGATTGTGCGGTTGTTGCACTTAGTGATGGCGCCGTTATTGTCGGTGAACAAATTGCAAAAGCGTTACATTGCGTATTAACAATGTTACTTGTTGAAGAAATAGAAGTTCCTGGTGAAGGACAGAGCTTTGGGGGTGTTTCGCAAGACGGTGGATTTACATATAATGGCATGTTTTCTGTTGGTGAAATAGAAGAGTATAACAGTGAATATCATGGTTACTTAGAGGATCAAAAACAACAAGCGTTTCATAAATTAAATAGATTACTTGGTGATGGTGGTTTGATAAATAATGATATGTTACGAGACAGAGTGATAATATTAGTTGCTGATGGTCTCGATACAGGTACATCTTTGTATGCCGCAGTCGATTTCTTAAAACCAATTCGAATAAAAAAACTAGTCGTTGCCACTCCAGTTTCAACAGTTCAAGCAGTTGATAGGTTGCATGTTCTTGCTGACGAACTTCACATCTTGGATGTGAAAACTAATTTTGTGGGAATTAATCATTACTATAATCATAACGATATACCATCACACGAAGATACTATCGCAAAAATTAATCAAATCATATTGAATTGGCGATAAATCAACAAATTTATCGTTGCATATCGTTGTAAGATTGTGCTACGATAGTTTAAAGAAATACGAAATCTAAGTGCAGGGGAGATTATGTTAGACGTTTTTATTACATCTCGGGTCAGACGGAAAATTGTTGTAGTTTATGCAAAATACCCGGATTTTAAAACTCATGTACGTGGTCTTGCAAAATTAATCAAAGAAGATCCTGGTAATATTCAACGTGAACTTAAACGTTTAGAAAAAGCTGGATTTTTAACAAGCGAAAAACAAGGTAATACAAAAATATATTCAACAAATAAACAGTTTCCTATATTCAAAGAACTACAAAGTATTGTTATTAAATCACAGCAACAAGCTGGTCGTCCTAAACGCTCTACTCCAGACTTTAAATAATGTCATTATTTGATAGAATATTATCCGCCAGGGGTATAGATGAAAACTCGAAGGCGGTTTTTTTACATCCGGATTACTCTTATCTACATGACCCTTTTTTATTAAAGGATATGGAAAAGGCAGTTAATCGCCTAGTCATTGCTCGTAAAAAACAAGAACACATTACCATTTATGGAGATTACGATATTGATGGTTTAACTGCCACTACTTTGTTGGTTAGCGCATTTAAGGCCTTTGGTTTTAAATATGTCGATGTATATATACCTAATCGTTTCACAGAAGGTTATGGATTAACGGTTGAAGCGATAAATAAGATTTCAAAAAATGGAGCTAAATTAATCGTTACCGTGGATTGTGGTAGTAATAGTAAAAAAGAAGTCGAACATGCTAAAAAATTGAATATTGATGTTATTATTTCTGACCATCACAGTATATCTGGTGTTCTGCCGTCTGCTGTTGCTGTTATAAATCCAAACCGAGATGACGATAGATATCCTTTTTCTGATCTTGCAGGAGTAGGCGTGGCGTTTAAGTTGGTTCAAGCGCTACAATCATATATCGATGGGATACCATTAGGACATGAAAAGTGGTTTTTGGATTTGGTCTCTTTAGGTACTGTGTGTGATGTTGTACCATTAGTTGATGAAAATAGAATTTTTGTATATTTTGGCCTTAAGGTACTTAGTAAGACTAGACGACCTGGCTTGAAAGCCTTAATGGCAATATCGGCTGTTGATTCAACCAACCTTGATACCAGAGCAATTGGCTTTAGGCTAGGCCCGAGAATGAATGCAGCTGGACGTCTAGAAACTGCTCAATACGCGCTTGATATGCTGATTGTTGATGATTCTTTGGTTGCTCTTGAAAAAGCCGAGTATCTAAACGAATTAAATAAATCAAGAAGATTTGAACAAGATAAGATTATTAAGCAAGCAATCATCAAAGCAGAAAAATACAAGGATGATCCGGTTTTAGTAGTTAGTGATTCAGATTGGAGCCATGGGATTGTAGGTATTGTGGCAGCTAGATTATTAGAAACATACAAAAAACCAGTGTTTATTTTGCAAGAAATTGGTGATGAATCAAAAGGTTCAGCTAGAAGTTTCGGCGAGTTTAGTGCAATTGACGCGGTTAATGAGTGTAAGGATATTATCATAAAAGGCGGCGGTCATAAGTTTGCTGCCGGAATTTTATTGAAGACAAAAAATATTGATGAATTTAGAAAAATGGTCAACAAATATTACAAAAAACTTGGACTTGTCGACCAATCTAAGATGTTACTACCAAAAGCAGATGCAATAGCGGAGCTAGGAGAGTTGAATGAAGAATTGGTTGGTTTAATCAGCAAGCTTGAACCGTTTGGCATTGGGAACCCACAACCAATTATTGAAACAAGGGATTTAGAAGTTGTTGAAATTAAAAAAATGGGTGCTGATGGACAACATATAAAGCTAAACTTGCGAGATAAAGGTGGTAATTTTATGCAGTTTATATCATTTAATTCCGACAAGAGTTTTTATGTTAATTTAGGTGAAATTATTTCTATTTGGTATACCGTTGATATAAATGAATGGCAGGGTAGACGATCGATTGAGGGACAAATATTACATTTAGAATGTTTAAAAATTCAGTTACACTAAATAAATTTTTTTGGTAGTTGCGTGTCTTATGTCTATCTGTTACAATACTCCCTATATGGTACAAGTTATACGAAAAGATGAACGAGAAGCAAACGAGAATATTATTAGGCGTTTTAATCGAAAAGTTCTACAGAGCGGTGTGTTAGCAGAAGCAAAGACTGCAATGCGTTTCGCAAAACCAATTTCAAAACCAGAACGACGCATTAAGGCTATTATTCGTAAAGCACGCAAAGCAGATAAACTGGATAAAACTCGATTAGGACTACGATAAAAGTGGCTCTAAAAGAGAAAATTAATGATGATTTAAAAGCCGCTCTACTGAGCGGCAATCATTTTAATGTTGAGGTTCTTCGTGGTCTAAAAGCAGTTATCTTGAATGAAGAGGTCGCGCTGGGAAAACGAGACGAAGGTCTAGATGATACCGTGATTGAACAACTTATGGTTCGTGAAGTAAAAAAACGAAATGAAAGCGCAATAATTTATGATGGTGCGGGGCGCCCAGAGCTTGCGTTGAACGAGAAGTCTGAGGCGAAAGTGATTAGTAGCTATATACCAGAACAACTTTCAGAAGAGGATATCAATAAGGTTGTTATTCGAACTATTTCTGAATTAGATGTTACTGATTTGAGTGGCATGGGGAATGTGATTGGAAATGTTAAAAAAGAGCTAGGTAATACTGCTGATGGTTCAAAAATAGCAAAGTTAGTTAAAGACGCATTAATTAAATAATTGAAAGGTTAATAGATATGATAGTATTTTTCGGTCCAGCTGGTGCAGGTAAGAGTATACAGGGCCAAATTCTAGCAGCTCGTCAAGGATGGCGTTGGTTTTCTATGGGCCAACTATTAAGAGATTCAAGTGATACTAAATTATTTAAAACTATGCAGGATGGAAAATTAGTTTCAGACGAAAAAGTATATGAAATTATGGGAGATGCGTTAAAAAACGCACCAGATATTAACAACGTTATTTTAGATGGTTTTCCCCGATTAATTGACCAGGCACGCTGGCTAATTGACAATCAACCACTGCACGGTCGTTCGATAGGTTTAGTCATTGTGCTTGAAGTACCACGCGGTGAATTGATGAAACGCCTAAAATTACGTGGACGTGCTGACGACACACCAGAAGCAATTAATGATCGTTTACGAATATATAGAAAAGAAATATATCCAATTTTAAATTATTTTACAGAGCAAGGAATAAACATTGTTCATATTGACGGTGCTGGCACAGTAGGTCAAGTGCACGATAAGGTTATCGAAGAACTAACTTCATGCGAACTAATTTAGCTTCATCTCAACCATCAAAGAGTGCTGATCAGATTAAAGCAATGAGAGAATGTGGCAAGATACTTGCTAATATATTGAGCGGTTTGAAAAAATACGTTGAAGTCGGTATGAGTGAATTAGAAATTTCAATTTGGGTTGAAAAAGAAATTAAAAAAAATGGAGCTACAGCAACTTATTTAACTTCAGAAGTTAATTTTCCTAGCGTAATATGTATATCCGCCAATGAAGAAATTGTTCATAGTATTCCAACAGATTATAAATTAGAAAAAGGTGACGTAGTTAGTTTTGACCTTGTGATTACACATAAAGACATGAAAACTGACAGTGCCTTTACGATGGTTGTTGGTGAAGAACCAAAGGGTGCCAAGAAGCATCTTTTGAACTATACAGAACGTAGTCTCTATGCAGGGATTGATGCTATAAAAGGCCCAGTATTCACAGGCGATATCGGCGCAGCAGTAGAAAAAGTGCTAAATGAAGGTAAATTAGGCATAATAAGGGATTTAGTTGGGCATGGTATTGGTCAAAAAATGCAACAACCACCTGAAGTTCCAAATTATGGGAGAAAAGGTAGCGGCGTTTTGCTTTTGCCAGGTGATACAATCGCAATTGAACCGATGGCAACTCTTGGTGGTGAATTGATAAAAACAGATGATGACGGTTGGACAATAAGTACTCGTGACGGCAGCCTGGCTGCACATTTTGAACACACGGTGCTAATAACTAAAGATGGTGCTGAAATTTTAACTATAATATAATAAAATTAAGGAGTTAGTAAGATGATTGCTGATTTTGAAATAGAGTTACGGGGACCCTTAACTGATGAAAAGTTTCACAGTTTAAAGAGTTTTCTTGAAAAAAATGGAAAGTTTAAGGAAGAAAAAAATCGAGTTTTTTATGATTATTCAACGTTTATACCTGGTGAGGGTTTGCGAGGGCGAACAAAAGATTTTAGAGTTAGGGAAACTAACGGGCAACCAGAAGTAATTTTAAAACTTGGTAAATGGCAAGGTTCAGATAGACGTGAAGAGTTATCGGTATTAACTGAAAAAAATAGTACAGAAACACTACTAAAGATTTTTGGAGAAATGGGATTTACAAAGGCTATAAAAGGTGTACGACATACTTTCGCTTATGATTATAAGGATATAGAGATTGCGTTAGTCGAAGTTCCAGGACATAGTTTCTATTTTGAGGCTGAAATTGTTGCGCCTGCAAAATCAAACCATGATAAAGTGCATCAAAAAATTAATGATGAATTGAATGAGCTTGGACTTAAAACTTTTTCTGATGATGGTTTTCATGATTATATTGATAAATTAAATAATGAATCGAATGAAATATATAAATATAAAAAAGAAGAATAGCAATACTTTTGCTAGGCAAAATGTCACATAAGCTATATAATTTATCATATGCAAGAAGTAACTTCTAAATACGCAGTTGGGTTAGATATAGGGACTACAACTGTTCGTTGTGTAGTTGGTCATATTGACGGGACTACGGGTGTGCCTACAATTATTGGTGTCGGCTCTGCCTTAAATAATGGTATGCGAAAAGGAAATGTCGTAAACTTAGCAGGTCCTGCTCAGGCGATTGATGATGCACTTGGTGAAGCCGAGAGAATGAGTGGTTATCAGGTAGATGCCGCCACTATTAGTATTAACGGCACTCATATTCTTAGTACACATGCTGATGGAATGATTGCAGTAGGTGGCGCAAATCATGAAATATCCGAAGAGGATGTAATGAGGATCGAAGAGGTGGCTACGTTAGGTAAAGTTCCTGCAAATCGTGAAATACTTGAAGTGGTGCCACATTCTTATAAACTAGATGGCCAAGATAACATTAAAAATCCAATAGGAATGACAGGGACACGTTTAGAGATTGATGCTCATGTTGTATCGGTTTTAACTCCACACTTATTGAACTTACAAAAAGCTGCCGAAGCTGCGAAGGTTTCTGCTCATTCGATTGTTATAACAGGTGTTGCAGCCGGAAGAGCTGTATTAACAGAACATCAAATTGAAAATGGTGTAGTTATTATTGATATAGGTGGCGCGACAACAAATATCGCAATTTATGAAGAGGGTGATTTACGATTCACAGCAGTTATACCTGTTGGTGGAATAAATATTACGAACGATCTTGCGATAGGTTTACAGACAGATCAAGAGATTGCTGAGAAGCTTAAGATTGAACATGCCTCTGCTATAAATAGAGGTGAATCTTCCGGAATTAGTCTCGAGTATGGTGGTCAAATATATAGTTTCAATACAAGTGAAATTGACGAAATAGTTGAAGCTCGACTTGAGGAATTATTCGAAGCGGTCAATCTAGAGCTAAAACGAGCCGGTAGAGCAGGAAAACTACCTAGCGGCGCTGTTATAACTGGCGGTACTGCTCAGTTAAAAGGTATTGCTGATTTTGCTAAAAAATCATTAGGTTTAGCGGCTAAAGTTGGGGTTGCATCAGGTTATGGTGGTGTTGCCGATGATATAGATAAACCACAATTTGCAACAGTGGTTGGGTTGATGTTGATTGATGCCGAGTCAAATAATAATGTATCAAATAACAATAAAATAACTAGTAAAAATGTATTTTCGACTGGAGTGGGTGCGATATCAAAAATATTTAGTCGTTTTCGAACATAGTGTTTTTTCATTCAAGTGTTATACTAGAATATGAATAAGATTATTGGAGACAACAGATATAATGCCTGAACTAAAACCAAGCGATATACAAACATTTGCCAGCATAAAGGTTGTTGGTGTCGGAGGAGCTGGTGGGTCAGCAATTAATCGTATGAAAGACGCAGGTCTATCTGGTGTGCAATTTATTGCAATGAACACCGATGCACAAGCTCTTCATAACAGTAAAGCTGATATAAAATTACATCTAGGAAAAACTACCACAGGTGGTTTAGGAGCCGGTGCTGATCCAACTACTGGTGAAGCTGCTGCTAATGAATCACGTGACGATATCCGTGAAGTATTATCTGGTGCTGATATGGTATTTGTAACAATCGGAGCTGGCGGTGGAACTGGTAGTGGCGCAGGATATATTGTTGCTGAAATTGCTCGAGATCTAGGTATTTTAGTGGTCGGAGTTGCAACAAAACCATTCAGTTTTGAGGGTGAAAAACGTCGTCAAAATGCTGAATGGGCGATTACTCAACTTGGAAAGCATGTTGACACACTAATTACCATTCCTAATGACAGATTACTTCAAACGATTGACAGACGGACTCCATTGCTTGAAACTTTCAAAATTGCAGATGACGTACTTCGACAAGGTGTTCAAGGAATATCAGAACTTATTACTGAACATGGCTTAATTAATCTAGATTTTGCTGATGTTAGAGCCATAATGAGTAATGCAGGCTCTGCGCTTATGGGTATTGGGCGTGCAAGTGGTGATAATAGGGCTGTGCAAGCCGCACAGCAAGCAATTGAATCTCCACTCATCGAAGTGTCTATTGATGGCGCTAAGGGCGTTCTATTCAACGTTACTGGTGGATACGATATGAGTATGAGCGAAATTCAAGAAGCAGCAGAAATCATTACGAGTGCTGTTTCACCTGATGCGAATATTATTTTTGGTGCTACCCTTAAAGCTGACCTAGAAGACGAATTAATCATTACAGTTATCGCTACGGGTTTTGATTCAGCATATTTTCATTCAAAAACAGCCACATTAGGTGTAGAAAAAGATGAAGATAATACTCCAAATGTCACTGATGAAACAGTCGGTGGTATTGATATGAATCTTGATCATACAGAGGCCGCTACAATTTTTGCCGAAGAGAATTCTAATGATATTTGGAATCAGCCTAGTGAAAATGATGAAGAATCTGATACACCTGCATTCCTACGTAGACGTAAAAAGAACAAAAAATCCAACGATAAGGATAAATAACCCATAATGGGCAAATACGACATTGGTGATAGTAGAGTAATCGAGTCACGCGAGGTCAGCGATGGAGTTACTATTCGCCGTCGCCGTGAATCACCTGATGGTAAGAGATTTACAACCTACGAACGTATTGAACGTCCAAATCTCGCTGTTATTAAAAAAAGTGGTGTACGTGAATTATTTGATCGTGACAAACTTTCTATTGCCATTAAACGTTCAGTAGGAAAGTTTTTCGTTTCAGAGGTTGAAGTTGAAGAAATGATTGCTGAAATCGAAGATGCACTATACGCAATTGGTGAAAACGAGATTACTTCCAAGCAGATTGGTGACAAAGTATTAGACGAGTTACTAATACGCAATGAAGTCGCATACGTTCGTTTTGCAAGCGTATTTCATAAGTTTAAGACATTAGATGATTTTGTAAAAATATTAGAACAGCGCCGTGAGCAAAAAATAAAACCAATAAAGGAATAGATTAATGCGGGTTGTAGCAGTTTATAAAGATCAGACAGATTACGCTAGAACAGTTACTGATTATCTTCGAGATTTTGAGATTCAGACTGGCCATAAATTGGAAATCATTAATCCAGATACAGAAGAGGGCACGCAATTTTGTGATATATATGGTATTGTCGAATACCCTACGATAATTGCAACAAGTGACGATGGAGTGATGCAAAATTGTTGGAATGGGCTACCACTACCAACTATTAGTGAAGTTAGCTACTACGTTCAATAGTTGTTTTTTTGATACAACTGTTTATAATGTCTAGATAGAACATCCATTTTGGTGAGCGACTATCAATCGCGAATGTTTTTTTCGGAAGAAATCCAATACGGAAACTAGAACCGAACGGAATCGACTCGATAGTTCGAACAAATAAGCGCTAAGAAGAATCTCTTTTTAGAAACTGGATGGTACCGTCCCGTATGGGATTCCAGTGACTAAATAGGGATTTTTGTTTTTTGAAAGGAACAAGATGAAATTTAAATCAAATACACGTAGGCGAGCAATTGAATACGAAAAAGACTTGATTGACTATTGGAAAAAGAATGATATTTTTAATAAATCAATCGAAATGCGTCCAATTGATAATTCGTATGTTTTTTATGACGGTCCACCATTCATTACGGGCGTCCCTCATCACGGTACGCTTCTGTCAAGTATCGTAAAAGATGCGGTACCACGTTATCAAACTATGAAGGGTAAACGAGTAGAGCGTGTTTGGGGTTGGGATTGTCATGGACTACCAGCAGAAGATTTTGTTGAAAAGAAACTCGGTATTACTGATAGACATGATATAGGCACAAAAATAAGTTTAGCTGATTATATTACCACCGCACGTGAGAGTATGGTCGCTACTAGTGGTCTCTGGGAAGATACAGTTGATAGAATTGGTCGTTTCGTAGATTTCAAAGGTGCCTATAAAACCATGGACAAGGATTATATGGAATCTGTTTGGTGGGCTTTCAAAGAACTATATAATAAGGGAAAAATATATGAGGGCGAACGAGTATTGATGTACGATACTAAATGGGCTACTCCTCTTTCGAAAGCTGAAGTAACAATGGATACTGGTGCATATATTGAAGTCACTGATCCAAGCGTATACGTTAAATTTAAATTAGTTGACGAAAATGCATATCTGTTAGCATGGACGACAACACCCTGGACTTTACCTGGAAATACTGCACTTGCAGTTAATAAAGATGAAAAATATGCAGAAATTGAGTTAGACGGTAAACGATATATTCTAGCGAATAGCGTGCTTGACACAGTATTAACCGATGAAAAACATAAAGTATTGAACTATAAAGTTATTCGAACATTAAAGGGTGATGACTTGGTTGGAAAAACCTACGAGCCAATTTTTAGTGATCGTGGAAAAGGTGCTCATAAAGTTTGGGCGGCTGATTATGTGACGACTGATTCAGGAACTGGTATTGTTCATCTAGCACCTGCTTATGGTGAAGAGGATTTTATTCTGGCTCAAGAAAAAGGAATACCGATTATTCATGTTCTTGATGAATATGGTAAATACACTGAAACGGAGTGGGTCGGTGAAGACGTGTGGGAGATAAATAAAACTATAGCTAAATCATTACTTGAATGTGGTGTGGTTTGGAAGATTGAATATATTCGTCATGAATATCCGCATAATCCACGTACAGGTAATCGATTAATGTATCGAGCGCATCCAAGTTGGTTTATGGACATTGAAGGTCAGCGAACTGAAATGCTAGAGGAAAATTCAAATCATATAAATTGGTTCCCTGAATATATAAAACATGGACGATTTGAAAAAACTATCGAGACTGCACCTGATTGGAATTTGTCGCGTGATAGGTTCTGGGCTACTGCTATGCCAGTTTGGAAGGGCACTGATAAGGATGGAAAAGAACACATCAAAGTTGTTGGTAGTTATGCTGAGCTAAAGCAATTGAGTGGTGTCGAGTTGGATGATTATCATCGTCCATGGGTTGATGATATTCAGTTTGAAATTGACGGAGTCAAATATAGTCGTATCGACAAGGTATTGGACTGTTGGTTTGAAAGTGGAAGTATGCCATTTGCACAATTTCATTATCCATTTGAAAATGTAGAGAAGTTTGAATCAAATTTCCCCGGTGATTTTATTGTAGAATATGTTGGTCAAGTTAGAGCTTGGTTTTATTATGTACACGCAGTAAATGTTGGTCTTTTTGGTCATAACGCATATAAAAACGTTATCGTTACGGGAAATATTGTTGGTAATGATGGTCGTAAAATGAGTAAAAGTTATGGTAATTTTACAGATCCGAATGAATTAATGGATAAATTCAGCGCAGATAGTTTACGATTTTTAATGCTTTCAAGTCCGCTTTTAAATGGTGAAGATTTTGCACTTCAAGATAAAGAAGTTGGTGATGTCGCTAGAAAATTAAGTATGATTTGGAATATGTATGATTTCTTTACTATGTATGCTGAGGTTGATAAATGGGAATTCAAAGGCGACTCAAACGATCCATCCGAACATCTAACAAACTCACTTGACCAGTGGATAGTAAGTCGTGTTCATCAACTAATCTCAGAAATTGGGAAAAATATGGACATATATGATATTCCAAATGCCATGAAGCCAATTTTACCTTTCATTGAAGATGCTAGTAATTGGTATGTCAGACGTAGTCGTCGTCGATTCTGGAAATCTGGTGACGATATCGATAAGAATAATGCATATAGGACATTACACTACGTATTGGTGCAACTAAGCTTGGCTTTAGCTCCGTTCACGCCATTTTTGTCAGAAGAGCTATACCAAAAATTAACAGGTGGCGAAAGTGTTCATCTGCTTGATTGGCCAAGTTATGGTAATATAAACGAACTAGTTATAGATGATATGGAAACAGTTCGAGATTATGTTAATCAGGGTCTTAGTATTCGCGCCAAAGAACGTCTCAAAGTACGCCAGCCATTGTCGAGTGTCATTGTCCCAGATATTGGAAAGTTCGTAAATTTCGAAGACATATTAAAAGAGGAATTAAATGTAAAGTCAGTCAAATTAGGCGACAAATTTGATTTAGATTTAATTATTACTAATAAGCTTAGGAGTGAGGGTAAGGCTAGGGAAGTTATTAGATATATTCAGAGTGCACGAAAAACTGCGAACCTGAATGTTGATGATCGTATTCAACTCGTTCTTATAACTGGTGATTTAGAACTAAAAAATGCTATCATCGAATATCATGAAATTATTGCCAACGAAACATTAGCAACCGAATTATCATATGAATCAGAAAAAGATTTTAAAATGGATGTTAGAATTGATGAAATAGATCTGACTATTTATATAGAAAAAACATAAGTTTTATATTTTAAAACATGTTAAGATTTAAATATACAAAGGAATATTTCAAATTATGGATTCAAATTCAAATATACCTATAGAAAATGTTGTTTTATCATCTGAACCTGTGGATACGCGGGTTAATATACAGGTAAATAAAAAAGACAATTCAAAAATTATTAAGATATCTTTTATTTCATTGATATTATTAATTATTGCTACAGGTGTTGGAGCTTACTTGTCAAGAGATAATCAAGCAAATCTGCAAAAAACTAATGATGCTAATAAAATAAAAGAACTTGAAGAAAAAGTTACAGAACTAGAAAAATCATCAGCATCATCTTCGACGGGTTCGACACTTGGGAATTTGCAAATAAATCAACGAGACACTCAAAGAAAGAATGACTTAGCTAGAATAACTACACAATTAACAAATTACGCGTCAAATAATAGAGGAAAAATTCCAGTTGATTTAACGTCTATAACCGATACCGAAAATGGCAAGTCGTTTGTTCAAAATTATCTTGGTGGAGTTAGTGCAAATATTTCTGGACCAGAATATATTGATCCAAAATTAGTAAAAGGGTATGATTTTGTTTCGTCTAGCCCTGATATTAAAATAAATTTAAAAATTGAAATTGGACAAATTGCTTATCAGCCAGCAGCAATATGTGGTTCTGGAAGTAGTCTTAATTTGGGTAATGCTCGTCAATTTACTCTTAGAGTTATTTTAGAAAAAAATGCGACACTATATTGTGTAGATAATAGTTAAATAATCAAATTATTTTTATATTTTATATATAGAAGTAATTCCAATAAGAAACTTGCTTTATTATAACTTTTATGCTTAAATAGTAGTGAAAGATTATAAAAAACAAAAATATGTCTGAATTAAATTATCTACAATTCCAAGAAATCGACTCGTCTACTGAGGATATTTCCGATAAACATCGTCAAGAGGATGATATTAATTTAAATGAGCAAATTGATGAGAATTCGCTAGAGAGTTATTGGGAAAAAGTCGTGCAAGATATCCATAAAGATCCAGATTGGTTTACATTTAGCGACGAATAGCAGTTATAATATAGATATGACTGATGATGAATTTGATAATTTGATAACCAGGGCAATGAATGAATTGCCTCAGAAATATATAAAAGGTCTTCAAAATGTTGCAATAGTTATGGAAGATAATCCGACACTTGAGCAGCTTCATAAAATGCAAATTGACAATAACCATTTACTATTAGGTTTATATGAAGGTATACCATTGACTAAAAGGGGTGGTAATTATACTTTTGTGCTACCGGATAAAATCACATTATTTAAAAATTCACTACTTGCAACAAGTAATAGCGAAAATGAGTTATTTGAAAATATAAAAAGAACCTTATGGCACGAAATTGCCCATTATTATGGCTTGGGCCACATTAGAATTAATCAGCTGCAGGACGATAAAAAGTAATTATATATCAACAGGGCTCGCTTTTTATACGTAAGTGTTTTATATTAGTAATATCGTGAAAGCGAAAACAAACAAAAATAATAAAAAAATAAAGTCAGTGATGAAGCGTCTAAAGCACGGTTTTAAACTGGCTATTATTCCTCATAAAAAAAATGATTATCGTCCACATCTGATTAGACGTTATGGTTTAGTGTCAATTTTTTTTATCGTTGTTGGTTTACAGCTGGGATACAATGGTGCTACTACTGGTAACGTCTTAGGACATGGGTCTGACATAACAATAAATTCATTACTAGAGCAGACAAATCAAGCTAGATCAAGTGTAGGTGAAAATTCATTAATCATCAATGAAAAGTTAAATCAGGCCGCGTATTTAAAGGCACAGGATATGCTGGCAAAGCAATATTGGGCCCATGATTCTCCCGATGGTGTAGAGCCATGGAAGTGGTTTACAGATGTAAATTATAATTATAATGAAGCAGGTGAAAACTTAGCAAAAAATTTCACTTCTACAAATGCGGTATTAACTGCATGGCTAGATTCACCAGAACATAAGGCTAACATCCTAAAGAGTAACTATCAGGATGTTGGTTTCGCTGTTGTTAATGGTGAACTTGATGGTAAGCAGACATCTCTTGTCGTTGCTCTATATGGGCTACCTGCAGAAAGCATGGTGGCAGATGCAACAAACTCATTTTCCGATGCTTCAAAAAACAATGACGTAAATATATTTACTCAATTCGCCATTGCCTCTCAATCAGTTACACCAGCTGTAATTGGTAGCCTGGTATTGATACTGTTTGCTACAATAGTTTCCGCTTTTGCACATACATATCGTCGTAAACTTCCTAAATCATTGCGACAATCTTGGTATAGGCATCATGGTTTATATAAAGCAGCTGGATTAATTTCACTTGCGATTACGATTATATTTTTGTATGGCGGCGGACAAATATAATATAGATTACCATAGTAATAGTCATTGCTTCTAATATCTATATCTGTTATAATCAACAATCGATTAATAAAAAGTAATAAGGAATTATTCAAATGGTGAAAGCAGTCGTTAAGATCGGCGGAAAACAATTTATTGTTGCCGAAAAAGAGACCCTCCTGGTGGACCTCCTCCCTGAAGGTACAAAAGAGCTCAAACTTGATGCACTGTTGGTTATTGATGGCGATAAAACGCAAGTCGGAAAACCAACTGTAAAAGGCGTAACAGTAACTGCGAAAGTTATTGAAGATTTAGTAAAAGGTGATAAGATTCGTATTATTCGCTACAAAGCAAAAAAACGAGTTCACAAAGAGTCTGGCCATCGTCAAAAATATAGCAAAATCGAATTTATATCGATTAAATAATTATAAAAAATCCCCGATAAGTGTCGGGGATTTTTTATATGCTCATGTTATAATAGACCAAAAGAGAAGAGGGAATATCAACACGTGTCAATCGTAATATCCGTTACCAATCAAAAGGGTGGAGTGGGCAAGACAACTACTGCCGTTAATTTGGCATACTATATTGCAAAATCTGGCAAAAAAACTTTATTAATTGATTTTGATCCTCAAGGAAATGCTACTAGTGGTTTAGGCGTAAACAAACAAGAGCTTCAGCTTACAATGGCCGATGTAGTCATGGAATTAGCTACAATTGATCAAGTTGTTTTACCAACTGCCTATAAGAATTTTTTTCTAGCCCCATCAACTCCTCATCTTGCAGATACTGAAGTTCAATTAGCTCAGGCGGAAAAACGTTTTTCTCGTTTAAAGAACGCAATCGATTCTAGTAATGACGAGTACGATTTTATAATAGTAGACAATCCGCCTAGTCTTAGTCTCCTAACCGTTAATGGTATTGTTGCAGCAAAATACGTACTTTTACCTGTTCAAGCTGAATTTTATGCTCTGGAGGGCTTAGGACAGCTACTCGAGACTATGAAGCTTGTTAGAAAAGGTATGAATCCAACACTAGAGTTGATAGGCGTTTTACCAACGATGATGGATACCAGAACTACATTAAGTGGTCAAGTACACGAAGAAATCAAGAAACATTTTCCTGGAAAAGTTTTCAATACAGTTATTCCGCGAAATATTCGTCTAGCTGAGGCACCAAGTCACGGTTTGCCGATTGGTGCTTATGACAAGTTTTCAAAAGGTGCTCGTGCCTACAAAGCACTCGCAAAGGAGGTATTAAATCGTGCCAACGTTTAATAATAAATCCCCAAAAAGAGGCCTCGGTCGTGGTTTTGAATCGCTAATACCAACTGAATTACTTGATGAATCATTTGATCCAACTGCGTCCCAAGATCAACAGGTGAGTGAATTACGTCAAATAAAAATTGACCAAATTATCGTTGATCCTGATCAGCCTCGAAAACAATTTGATCAATCTGGACTTGACGACCTAGCAGTATCGATTAAAGAGCATGGAATTTTGCAACCTATCATAGTGACTCCCCATAAGGGGGGTTATCAAATAGTTGCAGGTGAACGTCGATTTCACGCATCTATTATTGCCGGTCTTGACAAAATTCCAGCTTTGGTCCGTACATTAACTGGACAACATAAACTAGAGATATCGTTAATAGAAAATCTTCAAAGAAAAGATTTGAATGTTATGGAAACGGCTACTGCCTATTTAAAATTACGGGATCAATTTAATCTAACTTTAGAGCAAATTGGAAAAAGAGTTGGCAATAGATCAGTTAGCGCGGTAAGTAATAAGCTTAGATTATTAAAACTACCCGATTATGTTCGAGAAATGCTTGTAAATGGTACTATCACCGAAGGACAAGTCAGGCCATTAATTGGTCTAGATAATGCAACTACCAAAAAAATAATTCCGAGAATTATTCGTGAAGAGTGGAGCGCTCGTAAGATAGAACAATTTATTGTAGATTTAAAGAAAAATCGTTCTACTACAGAAATGTCACCAGCACGTCAAATAAAAGAGCAACCTTATGAAAAGCAACTAAAACGTATCCAAAGTCATCTTGGTACTGATGTCAGTATAAATACTAATTCGAAGGGTGCTGGAAAAATTACGATTAAATTTAAAAATGAAAAAGAATTTGATCGTCTGCAGGATTTACTCGGATAGTATTAGAAAAGGCGTATTTTATCGAATGGGAACACTCGCCAGCTAACAGGGCCTATAACGTCATAAAAAGGTATTGTTCCTAATCCTTCACTACCATTTCGTGAATCTAAGGAAAAATTCTCTTGACGATGATCACCAGATACAAATAACTCGTCTTTTGGAACAACTATGTCAGCCTTGCCACTAGTGGGTTTGCCAGGTTCATTATTATTTAAGTCATCTGGGTTAAAACCATCAGGATTTTTATCATTATATATAATATAATGGCCATCTTTTATTGTGACTCTTTCGCCTGGGAATGCTATTACTCGTTTTACTATATATTCATCACCATTACCACTATAATATTTTGGGTTTTTGAAAACAATTACTTGTCCACGGTTTGGTACGTATTTTTTATTTTGTATTTGAGAAACAGTAACTGGTATGCGATTTACAATTAAACGATCGTTAGTATAGAGTGTATCTTCCATACTAGGGCCTACCACGCTAAAACTACGAAAGATAAAAGTATTAATGAAAAGCGTTCCAATAATGACACATACTATAAAAATAGCGATACCAATCGAATCTTTTATAAATGGGTGACGTTTCAAAAAATTTACTTCCATACCAAGACTACTATACACGTTTTACTATTTTACGGGTAGCCACTACATATCTAAAAATAGTTTGAAAAAAGCCATAAATTCGTTATAGTAGTATGAGTATTTATGAAAAAGCAACGTTCTTCAATTGATGGTTTTATTCCCAGACGGTCTGGTGATAAGTTAGGTGATATGCATAGAGGCGGTGTAAAAAGCGCCAGTACAAACTTGCCAGAAAATAAACCACTACATACAAAAGGTGACATTAACACCCGTCATCTAGGAAAACAATATGCAAATAAAAGCATAGGACGTTCTGATATTGATGAATCATTACGTGATATTGACGACTCTGAGGAACCTAAAAAAAAGCTGAGTCGAAAACAACGTCGACGAATAAAAAAAATGTCCAACAAACCTCATAATAGGATACGAAAATTTATTAAATGGTTTTTTATTACAATCCTAGTTGTGGCTCTTGCGATTGGTGGCTACACAGCCTACAGGTTTATTGCCGCAGGCAACAATATTTTTCAAGGTAATATTTTTGACATTTTTCAAAGTCAGCCTTTAAAACAAGATAGTAACGGCCGAAGTAATTTTTTGATTTTAGGGACATCCGAGGATGATCCAGGGCATGGAGGAGCTGACTTAACTGATTCAATGTTGGTGGTCAGTATTGATCAAAAGAATAAAAATATTTATATGTTTAGTGTGCCTCGTGATCTTTATGTTGAATATGGGATAGGTTGTGTTTCTGGATATGCTGGAAAAATTAATGCCTACTTTGCATGTTCTAATGATCGTGATTCAACTGAGGCCGAACAAGATAGATTATCAAAAACTCAAAAATTAGTAGGTGATATATTTGGGTTAGATATTCAATATGGTGTTCATGTTAATCACACAGTCATAAAAGAAGCTGTTGACGCTGTAGGTGGTATTGATGTTGATATACAGGGCAGTAATGGCGCACCTGGCGTTCTTGACCGTAATTTTGATTGGCGCTGTAATTATACATGTTATCTAGTCAAATATAATAATGGCATCAATCATCTTGATGGCGAACATGCGCTGTATTTATCTATGGCTAGGGGTGATATTGCTCCTACATATGGGCTTGCAAATTCAAACTTTGATCGTGAAAAAAACCAACAAAAAATTCTAGTTTCTTTGAAGAATAAAGCAATGACCACTGGAACTTTGACGAATCTAGATACTGTCACGAAATTAATTGACTCGTTTGGGAATAATATGAGGACAAACATTAAGACTAATGAAATACAAACACTAATGAAAGTAACTAGTGAAGTTAAATCAAAAGACGTTCACACATTAAGCTTGTTTGGCATTGATAGCTCATCTGTTTTTACAACCGGGGGGTATGCTGGACAAAGTGTTGTTATGCCAACAGCTGGAATTTTTGACTATAGTGATATACAAACGTTTATAAAAAAGAATCTTAGTAGCGATCCCATAGCACGTGAAGCGGCACCTATCGTTATTCTAAATGCCACTGGTCAATCTGGTTTCGGGCAAACAAAGGGTGATACCTTAAAGAAAGAAGGCTATAATATAGCTCTTATCGATAATGCACCTGATGGAACCTATGGTGAGGTTGAGATATATCAAATTGGTAGCGGTAATAGTGGGACTGCAACAAAGCTAGCTAAGAAGTATGGCGTAACAATAAAAAAGACTGCACCACCTTTGGTAGTTGATGGCAACATAAGATTCGTAATTATTTATGGAGCTTCCACGACAAATTAATTGAAATTTGTCGTGGTATACTTGTAATATATGGAGTTTCTCAAACTTATTAAACGAAGGTCGTTTATTCACGAAGTTATATACATAGCATTAAATGCCGGTCTGGCAGTCATTTTAATGCTTATTATACAATTCACAAACTCGCCATGGCTTGCTTTTGCGCTAGTTTTGATAAGTATGTGGCGTATTTTTGCTGTTCGTCCACGTTTTTGGATAGCGAATATTTTAGCAAATTTAGTAAGTATAATCATTGGAATTAGTTTTGTCGTATTACTGTACGCTGTCAATCCAATTGACGTTGGCGATTTACAGTCGATTGTTCCTAGGTTAGTATTAACAGTTCTTTATATATGTTGGTTGCTATTATTAAAACCAAAATCAAAACGAGTATATGTAATACTTCAATCTAGTGTAGCGTTATTTGTCGGTGTCACAGCACTTTATACGATGTCGTATTCTTGGCTTGCACTACCAACAGTTTTGTTTATGTGGATCATAGGCTTTGCGACTGCTAGCCACATTTTGAGTAGTTATGATGAAGAAAATCACACTACTTTACTAAGTCTAATATGGGGATTAGTATTATCCGAGATTGGCTGGTTGGCATATCATTGGACAATCGCGTATCGTCTGCCGTATTCCAAGAATTTATTATTGCCACAAATATCGATTATTTCATTATGTTTAGGATTTTTGGTATATAAATCATACGATTCTTATCATCATCATCAAAAAATACGTTTTAATGACATTATTTTGCCGCTCATATTCACTATAGGAATCATTTGTGCTTTGTTATTGATTTTCAATGGTGTTAGCACTAACGTCATTTAATTTAAAAGCGATTATGTAATTTTTTTTATGTATATTTATATAGTTGTATTTTTTTGCAAATTTTATTAATGATTTATGCTGAGTTGGGTCAGCTTCAATTAACACGTAACCACCCAACTTAAGTGAATTATTAGCTTCACCTAACAACTTTTCAATAACCAATCTGCCTCCTTTATCTGAAAAAAGAGCTAACGAAGGTTCATAATTAGTTTCTGGCGACCTTACCCAATTTTTATTGACATAAGGTAAATTTGCGATGATTATATCCGTTTTGTTATTATATCCATCAAAT